>CALVIZ010000013.1 GCA_944331865.1 uncultured Bacilli bacterium
TTTAAGGTATTAACTAGTAAATCAAACTTTATTTTTTTATCTTTTATTAAATTATATGGATTTTGTAAGATAACAGACATCTTTATTTTATTTAAATTATTATCTTTATCACTTAAAACTTTATTAATATCTTTATTTAATGTATCAATTAAAGAATCTAATTTTTGTTCTTTAACTTCATACATACTCATTGGATTTTTCAAAATAAAACTTTGTCTTAAACTACGAAGTTTAATAAACTTGGTATTTACCATATTTTTAATATTTTTATTAAGTCTTATTTTATAATTATCAATTAAAGTATTAATATCAAGAACTGTTGGTACTGCCATTTCTGCTGCTCCAGTTGGTGTTGGGGCCCGAAGGTCTGCAACAAAATCAGCAATTGTCCAATCTATTTCATGACCTACTGCACTAATAATTGGGGTTTTACATTCATATATTGCATAAGCAACTGCTTCTTCATTAAATGCCCATAAGTCTTCGATAGATCCACCACCACGACCAACAATGATTGTATCAACACCATATGAATCAGCTCTTTTTATTTGCCTTACAATGTCAGGTGCTGCATCTTTCCCTTGAACTAAACAAGGAAATAATATTGCTTCACATATTGGATACCTTCTTTTAATTGTGCTCATTATGTCTTTTACTGCTGCTCCAGTTGGTGCGGTAATTACCCCAATTTTCTCAGGAAATCTCGGTATTGGTTTCTTTTTTTCTTTGGCAAACAACCCAAGACTAGCTAATTTTTTCTTTAATTTTTCATATTCAATATATAAAGCTCCAAGGCCATCAGGTTCCATTTTATCAACATATATTTGATATGTTCCTTGTGCAGGGTACGCAGAAATTCGCCCCTCAACTAAAACATTCATTCCATCTTCTGGTGTAAAAGTTAATTTGGTTGCGTTATTTTGAAACATTATCGCACTAATTCGAGATTCATCATCTTTTAGGGTAAAATATAAGTGCCCTCTAGTGTGATTTTTAAAATTGCTTATTTCTCCTTTTAAATATACTTTATTTAAAAAAATATCATTATCTAATATATTTTTTATATAATTGTTTAAATCACTTATTTTAATGTATTCTTGGTCCATGCAAAATACCCCTACTTTCTAATAATTCTTTTATCGCT
This sequence comes from uncultured Bacilli bacterium, assembly GCA_944331865.1. Taxonomy (GTDB): domain Bacteria; phylum Bacillota_I; class Bacilli_A; order RF39; family UBA660; genus Onthocola_B. The sequence continues at coordinate 1,145 of CALVIZ010000013.1, forward strand.
TCATAATTTTTACTATACATTGCTAACATTTTTTCTTTATCTGGCAATTTATAATTATAAGCTTTTTCTACTCCTTCAATTACTTCTTTTATAATTATGGGAGATGCTTTTAAAAACATTTCTTTGATTATTTCTATAAACTTTCTATCCGAAGTTTCTAAAAAATATTCTAAATTATGTAAATTCATATCTAAATATAAGTTATCTTTATTTAAACAATCTATTTTTCTTACATTTTTTAAATCATCATATCTTGTCATTCCACTAAATAATTCGGAACGCATATCAGAAAATATTAATGAATTATCAACCATATATAAATGCGTATTTGATATGGAGTTTACTATAAGTATATTATGTTTTTTTCTATCACTGTTTAAAAATAACAAATCAAAAAAATATATCTTTATTAGTTCTTTCATTAACTCTTTGCTATTTTCAAAAGTCTTATCTAAACCATTCCAAATTGTATATAAAGAATTATTTATATCACCAATTAATGTTAAATTTCTAGCACTTCCTAATTCATTTAAATCTCTACTTAAATAATACATTGTACCATTAGCACTAACAACTTCATATTCAGCACATCTTATTCCTAATATGTCTGCCAGTCTTTTACCAACAACCTCTTTTAAACTATAATTATCTTCACATTCTTTTACATAGTATCTTGTTCCATTTATCGTCATAAATTTATGGTTAAAATATTCTAAATCTTTCTTTTGTTCTGCAGTTAAAGTCATAGTTATTCCTTAATTATCTTATCTAAAACAGCATTAATAATATTTTTTACTGATTCATCACTATATTTTTTAGCAAGCTCAATTGCTTCATTTATTACTACTATTTCAGGGGTATCCATGTATTTTAATTCATATATTGCCATTCTAAGTATGGCTTTACCTGATTTATCAATTCTATCAATTGACCAATCTTTCATATATTTATTAGCTACTACATCTAATTCATCTTTATATGTTATAACTCCATATACTAAATCCTTAACAAATTCATTTTCTATTTCTATGTTATCCTTTATTATTTTATCAATATCATAATTTATTTTTCTTTCATTATAAATATCTATTTGATATAAAATAGTCATTACAATTTCTCTTAATTCACTTCTTGTTTTACCCATAAAAAATTACTCCTAACATCTAAAATTATAGCAAATAAATTGCTAAATTAATAGTACTAAGAGTAATTTTTTCTAAACTATTTTAGCAGTAATTATTAATTGATACCCATCAATAATTTGATCACAGGTTGTTAAATATAATAAATTGTTTTCATTGCTTATTTCTATTTCTCCAGTTTTTATAACACTTCTTATATCAATTATTTTATAATGATTAGTTTTATCTTTAAATTTTAAATATATATCATCATTTAATTTCAACTTAGATAAATCATTAAAATATGCTTTTTTGCCTATTCCTGAGTGAGCTGCTATTAAATAGGTGTCTACTATGTTTGTATTTATTAATTCTATATTATATTCTACATCATTTAAAGGACTATCATAGTTATAAAAACCTAAATTCATATTTATAATTGGTATTTGTAAATATCCTAAATATTCATTTTCATTGTATGTATTATATTCATTACTTATATTACTTACTTTGCTTATAATATTTTCCTTTTTATTATTAATTATTACTATTACTATAATTATAATTGTAATTATTATAATACTTTTCTTTAACATAATAATAAATATTATCTAAGTAAGTAATTAATGTATTTGGTATATCTATAAATATAGTGTCTTCTTCTTTTATTTGTTCATTTTTAATTTCATCTTTTTCCTCTATATAAAAATTAAATGTTAATCTTCCTTCATTAATTTCATAACTACTTTCATTTTTGAAATCTACTTTGTATATATTATCTTTAGTATAAACTTGATATTCTTTAGGTATTAATGCTTCTTTAAATTCGTAGAAATCATTTTCTTTGCTAAAATTAAAACACTTGTTTTCATCACAAATATTAGTAATTTCTAAATTTGTTTTTAATTTATTTATAAAATAATTTTTAATAATTATTTTTTGATCTTTATCTAACATAATATCATATTTCTGATTTGTATAATTATCTATTATTATATAATCTTTACTTGCTAATCTAATATTTGTTTCTTTATAATTATTTTCATTGATTGTTATATTATTATTTACTAATATATCATTAATATAAGTTTTAATACCTAAATTATAATAATCTTCTACTATAAATTTTATATAAAATGGTCTACTATAATAATATTCTACTGTATAATAATTATTATTTATATCAAGTTTTGGAACATTAAATAATATTTCATATATACCATTATCTGTAAATTGAAATGTTATGGAATCATTAATTATTTCATAATTATCAACTATATATCTTGATAAATAATTATTACTTAGTGTTATTTCTTCATTTTTTTCTAAATAAAATGTTTCATCAGCAAATTTAGGAGTGGAATCTAGAATTTCAAGTAATTCTAATATATAACTTTCGATTTCTTTATTATCATAATAATTAAAGTTTTCATCAACTAAATAAATGTTATATTCAGGGTGGACAGCTTTGTATATAAGCATTTGAATTGTGGCAAAATATTCTGGTGAATCATAAAATCCTTGAGCATATGCTAAATTATTCAAATAGTACTCATCCTTTAATTCATAGTTTCCAAAGGGACTAATTTTAAAATAATAATGCCAATCTTTAAATATAATTTCAAATTTATCATATATTATCTCTTTACTATTATCTATTGCTATATAATATGATGATGCTTGAACTATTGTGGGTATCATAAATATAATTAGTGCTATTAATATTTTTTTCAATCTTTCACCTCCTTGGTTAATTATCCTAGCATAGTTATTTTAATTATTCCATAGGAGGTTTTGTCTATAAAACTTGCTTTTTAGATTATTTTGTCTTATTTTGTATTTTAATTAAAAAAACCACTAAAATTAGTGGCTTATGTTATTATATTTATCATATAATTTATAAAGATGTTGTACTCTATTTTCTAATTTAAAATAGTGAATTATATAACAAATTAAAAATATAAATAATGGTATTGTTGGTATTATAAATATATATGAAATACTTATTAATGCTAAAAATATTAATGATATTATTGCATAAAATAATGTAATTATTAAATGTATTAATCTTTCATGTTGAAAAAAATCTATTTTAATAAGTATTTCTTCTTTTTCTATATTTTTATTTTCTATATTTTTAATAAATTCATCTATATATTTAATCACTATTTTGCCTTCTTTTTATTTTTATTTATTAGTCTTACTTTTACACCTTTATATCTAGCAAATTGTTTTTTTACTCCTTCGGGTAAATTCTTTTTAAAAGTTTTCATTAAACACCTCACTTACTACATAATTATATCATAATTTTATTTTTTTGCTATTGTTTATTATTAAAATATGTTTTAGCTAATATATCTTTTAAAACTAACATAGCATCAAGTCTATTATAATTATAATCTTCTTCTAAACTATTTAATAATCTTTTTATTTCAGTTGTATATTTATCTATATCTACTTCTGTTTGATATTTATCTAGTATTGGATATTTTTTACTCCATACTTTGGTCCAATTAATATTATCATATTTTTTATCATCATATTTGTTTATTTCTTTTTCTATCTTTTTAACATTCATTTCTTTTGTTTATCTCCTTATATTTCTTTGCAATTACTTCTGCTATTTTTATACCATCTATTGCTGAAGTTGTTATACCACCAGCATAACCAGATCCTTCACCACATGGATATATTCCTAATATATTACTAACTAATTCATCGTTTCTTTCAATTCTAACTGGCGATGATGTTCTTGTCTCAGGGGCTAGTATAACTCCTTTATTAAAATTATTTATTTTTGTATTAAAATAGTTTATTCCTTCTTTTAATGACTTGTTTATATATTCCGGAAATATTTTATTAATATCAACATATGCTACCTCGCCTTTTACAAAGGAAGAAGCATTTATGTTGCAAGATTTTATTCCTAATTCATAATCTTTAAACTCTTGTATTGCTACTTTGCCTTTAGTTATTTGATATGCTTTTTTTTCTATTTCTTCGATGTATTTTAAACCTGCTAGAGGAGTTGATCCATAATCTTCTTCATTTACTGTTACTATTATTGCACTATTAGCGTATTTTGAATCTCTTAAATAATTGCTCATGCCATTGGTTACAACATTTCCTTTTTTACTACTAGCATTTACAACATAACCACCTGGACACATGCAAAATGAATATATTCCTCGTTTATCATTGTTATATGTTAATTTGTATGTTGCTGCAGGTAATTTTTTATTACGAATATTGTATTGATTTTCATCTATTAAACTTTGAGAATGAACTATTCTAACTCCAATTGCAAATGGCTTATTTTTCACTTTTAAACCTTTTTCTAGTAACATTTCAAAAGTATCTTTAGCACTATGACCCGTTGCTAGTATTAGGATATCAGTATTTATTATTTTGTCATTTATTTTAATGTTTTTTATTTTACCGTTTTGAATGTAGATATCTTTTAATACTGAATTAAAATGTATCTCTCCACCATAGTTAATTATTTTATTTCTTAAATTAATAATTACATTGCGTAAATTATCTGTTCCTATGTGTGGATTTTTTTCATACATTATTTCCTTTGGAGCCCCACATTCTACAAATATTTTTAATATTTCTTTGATTCTATTTTCCTTGTCTTTAACTTGAGTATTTAATTTACCATCAGAAAATGTTCCTGCTCCACCTTCACCAAATTGAACATTTGAATTTTCATTTAAAATAGATTCATTCCAAAATTTTTCAACATCTTTAATTCTTTCTGGTATTTCTTTGCCTCTTTCATATACTATGGGCTTGTAACCATTTTTAGCTAAAAAATAGGCACAAAACAATCCTGCTGGTCCTAGTCCTATAATTATAGGTCTAAATTCAAGTTTTTTCTCTCCACTTTTTGGAAAAATATACTTGTTTTCTATATATTTTTTAATAAATTCATTTCGATTCCTTTTTAAATATTTCTCTTCTTCTTTTAAATTAATTAGGATTTCATAAATGTAACTTAAATTATGACCAACTCTAGCATCTATTGATTTTTTACTTATCTCATAACTAATTAATTCATTAGTTTTAATATGTAAATATTTAATTATTATCTCTTTTAAATCTAGATTATTATTAATATCTACTTTAAGATTTTTTAATATTAACATGATTCACCTGCAATAATTCCTGTGAGTATTGCTATAGTTATGTTATACCCCCCACAATCACCATCTAAATCTAAAACTTCGCCACAAAAATATAAATTGGGAACATGTTTTGATTCTAATGTATTTAAATCTAATTCTTCTAAATTTATTCCACCACTACATACTTGGGCAGTATCAAATCCTTTAGTTGCTATTATGGGAACTTCAAAATGTAGTAAATTTTGACAAAAATCTTTTTTTTGTTTTTCACTTAAGTCTTGCCAATTTGTATCTTGGTTTATTTTTAATTTAATTAGGATTGCATTTAATAATTTGTAATTTATAAATGCTTCACATAAATTTATAATGTTGGTTATCTTTAATTTCTCACTTCTTTTGTCTAAATATTCTTGAAAATTTAATCCACTATACCAAGGTATAAAATTTATTATGACATGTTCTTTTTTATTATTGCTTAATCCAATGCTTATATCTCTGCTTATATTAAATACACAAATTCCACTTATACCATAATCTGTAAGTTGTATTTCCCCATATTCTTCTTTTAAAATATTATCACTTTCTATATGTGTAACTTTAACTTGACATCTAATTCCATTCCAATATTTTTCTATTCCCATATTGCTTATCAATTGAACTAATGAAGGATTTACTTTTATAATTTTATGATCCATTTTTTTGGCTATATCATAACCAATTGTTGTACCACCACACTTAGGATATGCTAATGACCCAGTAGCAATTATTACTTTATCAAAATATTCATTGTAATTATTTCCTTTTATTAAAAATTTATCATCTATTTTAATTATGTCTTCTACTATTGTGTCTTCTATTATTTCTATTCCTAAATTTTTAGCTTTGGCTATTAAACTGGTTATAATACTATTAGAATTGTTTGTAAATGGATAATAATAGCCATTTTTTATGTATGGTATTATTCCTAAATTATCCCAAAAATCTTTAACCTTATCTATGTTAGTTGTATTTATTAGCACTTCTAAATTTTTAGAACTAGAATGATATTTTGATATATCTTGTACTTCATTAAAATAATTGCATTTGCCATTTCCTGTTATTGCTAATTTTTTTAATACTTTACTATTTTTTTCAATTATTGTAATGTCTTCATTTTTTGCTGCAGCTTTTATTGCTGCTGCAAAGCCTGATGGACCACCACCTATTACTGCTATTTTCATTTAATCACCTTTGCTTCTAATTTCTTTTATTGCTCTAGGTATACAACTAATTGTATCGCTAGCAATCATTGCTATATCACTATATTTACCCATTGCAATTTTTCCAGATAAAGCATTTAAATATGCTGCAGTAGCAATGGTTTTAACATTATAATCATTGTAACCTAATATGGCACCTAAAATACCTGATAAAACATCTCCAGATCCTGCTGTTGCTAACCCTGGAACTGGAAAATCAATAAGAATTGTTTCGTTTCCATTTGTCACTATTGTTTTTGATCCTTTTAATAATATAATTATATTGTACTTTTTAGCAAATTCTTTTACATAATTAATTGGGCTTCTTAATAACTCAGAAATTTCTATTTTGGTTAACCTTGAAAATTCTTTAATATGAGGAGTTAAAACTATTTGAGCATCTGTTTCCCTTAATAAATTCATATTATTTGCTAGAATATTTAATGCTCCGGCATCAATTACTAGTTTTTTATGATAATTTTCTAGTATTATCTTTAAATTTTTTTGATTTTCAATGTTTTCTAATAATCCCATTCCTATTACTAATACATCTAAATCTTTTATGGCTTCAATTAAATTATCTTCTAATGGCCAAAGAGTTGCTTCAAGTATATTTTGAGCAATTATCTTGGCAGTATCTTTATCGGTAATTATTCTAACTATTCCTGCTCCACTACGCATAGATGCACAGGCTAGATTTGCGATTCTTATTGCTCCGCTGTAATTTAAAGATCCACCAAATAATCCTATTTTTCCAAAATCTCCTTTGTTACAATTATCTTTTCTTTCTTTTAATATTCTTTTTACTTCATTTATCTCAATATTCATACCTCATCTTTATAATTATAACATAAATTTAATTTTTTATTGTATTTTATAATTATTTATGTTAAATTTATTTTAAGTGATAATATGAGAAGAGAAGATATTTTATTATTTGTTATATTTTTTTCAATTGCTTTTATTTTAATTTTTAAATTTTTAAAAATTTATTTAAAAAAACGTCATTTTATTAAAATAGATGCCGTAGTTACAGATATAACTAAAAGAACAACTTATCAAAAAAATATTTATATTTATTATTATGAATACTATTATAAAAAAGAAAAATATACTACTTTTGATCAAACTAAATATAAAATTTTAGGTTTTAATCCCCAAATTAAAAATGTTTATAATATTTATATAAATACAAAAAATCCTAATGAATGTATTACACCATTAGAATTGTTTTTAAGTAAAATTTCATTTTTATTTAGTATATTATTAATTATAATTCCTTTTTTATTATAAATTTTTTTTGGCTAAATTTATTAAGGTATCTAATAAATTACTAAAACTTATTCCTCCATATTCTATTAATTTGGGATACATACTTATTTCGGTAAATCCCGGAAAGGTATTTATTTCATTAATATATATTTTGTTTGTGTCTTTTTCTAAAAAGAAGTCTATTCTTGCTAAACCAGAACCATTAACTACTTTAAATGCTTTACTAGCTAAATCTTTTATTTGCTCCATTATATTACTATCAATTTCTGCTGGTATTATAGTAATCGATTCTTTATTATTGTATTTGGCATCATAGGAATAAAATCCATCTGCTGCTTTTATTTCTCCTACAACTGAAGGTATACCATTTAATATAGCACATTCTAATTCTTGCCCTACTATGTTTTTTTCTATAAGTATCTTTTCATCTAATTCTTTGGCTTCATATAATGCATCTATTAATTCATTAAATTCATTAACTTTTTTAACACCTACAGATGATCCTAGTCTACTAGGTTTTATAAATACTGGATAATTTAACTTTTCTTTTATTAATTTATCTATTTCAATAATGTTTATTTCTTTGTAATTAAAATCTTCTACATAGTAAAATTTATTGTCTATATATTTAATAAGTATATCAGCAACTACAGGAATATGAGCACTTTTTAAAACATATTTAGTATATGCTTTGTCTATGCATATGCTACTTGATAAAACATTACAACCAACATATGGTATATTTAACATTTCAAGTAGACCTTGAATTGTTCCATCTTCTCCGTATTTACCATGAAATACTGGAATAATACAATCTAGTTGCTTTAGATATTTAAATACATTTCTTATTTTTTTCTTACTTTTTGGTATGTAACCAAAACTATTATTTGGCATATCTTCTAATACTGTATACCAATTATTATCTTTACTTATATATATTGGATATATTTTATATTTGTCTTTATCTAAATTATTAATAATGCTACAAGCACTAGAAATTGATACAATATGTTCATTTGATGCACCACCAAATAAAACCCCTAATTTCATAACACTCCCTTAATTTAATGCATCAACTATTTTTTTAAAATTCATCGAGTTACTTGCTTTGATTAGTATTTTATCATCACTTTTTATATTATCTTTTAAAAATCTTATAGCTTCATCTATATTTTCGTAATGATATGCTAAATTTTTGTTAAATCCTTTTTTAATAGCTGCAATATTTATATATTTTGCTTCTTCTCCAATAGTTATTAATAAATCTATACCCTCTTCATAAACTTCATTTCCTATTTTTTGATGTAATTCTTCACTATATTTTCCTAATTCTAACATTGAACCTAGCACTGCTATTCTTCTTCCGTTTAGCCCACTTAAATATTTAATTGCATAACTCATTGAATCATAGTTTGCATTGTAAGAATCATCTATTATAGTAATATTTGATTCTCTATTTATTATATTCATTCGATTGCTACTAAGTTCAAAATTCATTATTCCAGTAGATATTTCTTGATAACTTTCATTATATTTTTTGCCTACAGCTATACCCATTAATGCATTATATATAAAATGTTTTCCTCCGATAGGAATTTTGTATAATTCATTTAAACATCTAAATTCACAGTCGTTTGGATTACAATCTATTTTTTTTGCTGTATAATCACTTTCATTATCTATTCCTATGGTTATAATTTTGTAATTATCTTTATTTTCTAAATACCATTTGTGAAGTAATTCATTATCATTATTTATTATTAAATAACCATTACTATCAAGACCTTCTAATATTTCTAGCTTAGCTTTTAAAATATTTTCTTGACTTCCTAAATTTCCGATATGAGCTGTACCAATATTCGTAATTATGGCTATGTTGGGTTTAGCTATATTAGTTAAATAACTGATTTCTTTAAAATGATTCATTCCCATCTCTAATACTAAGATGTCTGCTTCTTCGTTCATGTTTAATATTGTTAATGGTAAACCAATATGATTATTTTTATTGCCTATTGTTTTATGAGTTTTATATTTTTCTTTTAAAACACTATATACTATGTCTTTGGTTGATGTTTTTCCAGCACTTCCTGTAATTGCTATTACATCATTTTTAAAAATACTCCTTTTATATTTAGCTAAATTGCCTAAACTTTTAATTGCATCTTTTACTATAATTATTGATTTGTTGTTTTCTTTTAAATAGTTTATGTCTTCTTCTTTTTCTATGTATTTATCTAATATTACTAGTATAGCTCCATTTTTAAATGCTTCCATGTAAAAATCATTACCATCATTGTTTTCTCCAACTATACCTATATAACAACTGTTTTCTTTTACTTTTCTAGTATCTGTTGTAAAATTGCTAATGTTTCCATCTATTTCATTTATTATCTTTGTAGCTATTATATTATTATATATTTCTTTTATACTCATATAAACACACACTTCCTATCATAGTAATTATACTCTATTTAAATAATTTTGTATATAAATCATCTATATTACTTACTAAATTTATTTCAATACTATTTTTTACTACCTCCGGTAATTCTTTTAAATCTTCTTGATTGCTTTTAGGTATATAAACAGTTTTTATTCCTCGGTTATAAGCTCCAATAAGTTTTTCTTTTAAACCACCAATTTTAAGTATATTACCATTTAATGAAAGTTCTCCTGTAAAAGCAATATCATTAGCTATTTTTTTCTTTTCCATTAATGATAATAAACATATTATGCTAGCTAACCCTGCTGATGGACCATCTTTTTTTATATCAGCGCTTAGATAATGAAAATGTAAATCTGTTTTGCTAAAATTGTACTTGTATTTATTTTTTACAATTGATATTATTACTTCAATACTTTCTTGCATTATTTGACCAAGATTACCTGTACATGTAACTTTTCCAGTCCCCGAATAACTTATTACTTCACAACATGTCACATCTCCACCATTTGGAGTATATGCTAAGGTATTGGCTACACCAATATTTGCTTCATTAATCTTTTCATTTTCATATTTTGGAGTTCCTAATAATTTTATTACTTTTTCTTGGTTTATAGTCTTTATATTATTTATTGCCATCTTGCGTACTAATGATGTTAATACTCTATTTAGTTCTCTTACCCCTGATTCATAAGTGTAATTATTTATTATAAAATATAGTAATTCATCACTAAATCTTTCCTTTTCAACTATTATGTGTTCTCTACATATTTTAGGTAATAAATATTTTCTAGCTATGTCCTTTTTTTCAAATAAAGTATAACTATTCAAATTAATTATTTCAACTCTGTCAAGCAAGGCATATGGTATATCATTAAGATAATTTGCTGTAAGAATGAATAATACATTAGATAAATCAAATGGTTCTTCTAGGTAATTATCTGTAAATGTTTTATTTTGTATAGGGTCTAATATCTCTAATAGTACACTCGCAGGATCTCCTTTGTAATCTTTTACCATTTTATCTACTTCATCAATTAATATTACTGGATTATTACTTCCCACTTTATTTATTCCTTGAATTATTTTACCGGGAGCTGATGCTAAGTAAGTCTTTCTAGAGCCAATTAGTTCTGTGGCATCATTTAAGCCACCTACACTTATTTTGTAAAATTTTCTATTTAAAGCATTAGCTATAGACATAGCTATACTGGTTTTACCTACTCCTGGTGGACCAACTAAACATATAATTGGACAAGATACATTTTTATTAATATTTTTTATCGCCACATATTCGGCAATTCGGGTCTTTATTTCTTCTAATCCATAATGACTTTCATTTAATACTTTTAAAACCATATTAAAATTAGAACTTTCTTTTGTGCATTTATTCCAAGGAAGATTAAGTATGTAATCTAAATAGTTTCTAATAACACTGAATTCTGGAGATGCTTCATTCATAAATTCTAGTTTTTTTATTTCTCTAGCAATTTTTTCTTTTACTTTAACTGGAATTTTAAGTTTTTCTAATAATTCTTTAAATCTTTTTATTTCTTCATTTTGTAAATTTTCTTCTCCAAGTTCAGCATTGATTACTTTAATTTTTTCTCTTAAAATAAATTTTCGTTGATCTTCACTAAAAGATTCGTTTACTTTATTATCTAATTCTTCATCAAGTTCTTGAATTTTAATTTCTTCATTCATGTCCCCAATTAAATTTTTAGCTCTTTTTATAGGGTTAATTTCCTGCATATAACTTAATTTTTTATTGATGTCAAATGGTAAAAACGAAGCAATAATATCTGTAACTTTATTTAAGTCTGCATTATTTATTAAACTTAATACATCATTTGATAAATAATTTGAACTATCTATGTATTTTTTTAAAACTTTTTTTAATTTTTTTATTAAGGCGCTTTCTTCTTCTTTAATAATATTTGGTAAATCAATATACATAACTTCACTAAATAATATTGAATCTTCTGCATTATAATATTTGTTTACTGCAACTCTTTTAATTCCTCTTAATTTAATTTGCATTCCTTTATTTGTTGCAATCCGACTTTTTATTTGTGCTATAACTCCAACCCTCGGTAAATCTTCTACTCCTGGATCTTCTTCAAATGCATCTATTGGAGCTATTACTAGTATTTTACTATTGTATTTTAAAGTTGATTCGACAACTGTTTTTTGACTAATTATATTGCTTATTTCTAATTTTATTTCCTGATTAGGAAGTATTATTAATTGTTTTAAAATTATTACTGGAATGTTTTGCATACTTACCTCCCAAACTAGAACTTATTATATCTATTTTCACAATTTTTGTAAAGGAAAATCACCATAAAAATTAAACTTCATAAATTATTAGTGTATAGGAGGATTATCGTGTTTAATTTTTTTACAGAATTACCTTATTCTATTCAAGCTTTAATTGCCTGCTTATTCACTTGGGCTATTACTTCTTTGGGTTCAGCTGTTGTTTTTTTATTTAAAAAAGTTAATAAAACTCTTTTGGATGCTTTGCTAGGTTTTGCTGCTGGTGTTATGATTGCTGCTACTTTTTTTTCTTTATTGGCTCCAGCTATTGAAATGGCAGATAAATTAAATATGTTGACTTGGTTAGTTGTGTCATTAGGATTTCTTGCTGGAGGTTTATTACTATTCTTTGGTGATAAATTATTCGATTATATCACTAAAAAAAGAGAAAAGACTCAAAATAGTACTAAACGTATTATTATGCTAATTTCTTCAATTACATTGCATAATATTCCAGAAGGTATGGCAATTGGGGTTGCTTTTGGATCAATATTTTATGGAATAGAGGGAGCAACTACTAGTGCAGCTTTAATGCTTGCTATCGGTATTGGTATTCAAAATTTCCCTGAAGGCTCAGCCGTTTCTTTACCACTGCGAAGAGAAGGATTTAGTAGATTAAAATCATTTGTTTATGGTTCTTTAAGTGGTATTGTTGAACCTATTGCTGCAGTTATTGGAGCTATATTAGTTTTAAAAGTACAATTTTTATTACCAATACTTTTAGCTTTTGCTGGTGGTGCTATGATTTATGTTGTGATTCAAGAATTAATTCCTGAAAGTCAAGCAAATAAAAAGAAAAATTTAATGGCTTTATTTACAATCTTGGGTTTTGTAATAATGATGATTTTTGATGTTGCATTGGGTTAATGAAAAAATAAAAGTGATAACTATATTCACTTTTATTTTTTTAAAATTATTTTTCTTTTTTATATAAGGTATTGTATATTTTATTTTCCTTAATTAATTCTTTATGTGTTCCACTTGCAATTATTTTTCCATTATCTATCAAATAAACAATATCTGCATCAATTATCGTAGATAATCTGTGAGCTACTATTATTATTGTGTGATTTTCTACTAAATTGTCAATTGCTTTTTTAATTTTACTTTGATTTTCATTGTCTAAAGCACTTGTTGCTTCATCAAATAGAATAATTTTGCTATTTTTTAATAAAGCTCTTGCAATAGCAAGTCGTTGTTTTTGGCCACCACTTAAGTTTACTCCACCTTCACCAATTTTAGTATTGTATTTTTCTGGTAGACTCATTATATATTCATCAATTTCTGCCATCTTACATGCTTCTCTAATTTTTCGAAGTGATAAATATGGATCTAAAACTAAAAAGTTTTCTAAAATTGTCTTATTGAATATAAAAGGGTCTTGTCTTATTATCGAAATGTTTTGGTGAAATGCTAGTTCAGAAAAATCATTTATTGGATAATCATCTATTAAAATTACTCCTTCTTGTGGTTCAAAATAGCGAAGTAACAAATTAAATATTGTACTTTTTCCTTGACCACTTTTTCCTACAATTGCTATTTTTTTATTACTAGGAAGTGATATATTAAAATTATTTAAAACATTTCCTTCTTTAACATCATAACAAAATGTAACATTTTTAAATTCTATATTACCAATTATATCAGTTTTGTTTAATTTGCCAAATTTAATATCCGAATATAGTTTATTGTCAATTATTTCATCCACTCTTTCAATAGATACTTGCATTTTTTGCAATGATGAACTTAAATTCATAACCCATTCTACTAAAAAAGTAAAACGATAAATATAATAAGTCATTGAAATGAAAAAACCAATATCTGATTTTCCAATTGAGATTAAAATCATGCATGTTATAAAAACAATTACTTCTAAAACATTGCTAAGTGAATAAGTTATACTATAATAATTTTCTTCATCAACCATTTGTTTTCTAGATTTTGCAAATGTATTATTAATAATCTTTTTTACATTATTATTTATTTCTTTTCTAATTCCTAATGCTCTTATCTCTCTTATTCCTCGAATTGTTTCATTAACTTCTGCAACAGCACTATCTTTTTCTTTAGCTATTTCTTTTTGAGTTTCTTTTATTTTAGGCAAATATTTTTTGGAAAATAAATAAAACAAGCAATAATATAATAATATTTCTAAGGCTACAATCCATGAATTAAATAAAATATATATAAATATTAATAAGGCTGTAAAAAGAGCGGTTATTACTCTTAAAAATTGTCTAAAAGTTTCTGTAATTGTCGATGCATCATTTATTACTCTATTTATTAGTTCTCCACTAGTCTTTTCTTCAAATGCTTTCGCAGGCAATAATCCTACTTTATAATAAACATCATAACTAATTTTTTCCATTATATTACTACATGCCTTTTTTATACTTATTTTACCAACTCTATCAAAAATTAAATTATCTAATATTGTTAATACTAAATAAATTATAAGTATTAAAATTGCAATTTTAAAATTTCCTTTAGTTGCAGATTCCGTTGCTTCACCTACCAAATAACCGTAGGTAACCCCTAAAATTGAACTTATGAATATAAAAACAAATGATTTAATTAAATATACTTTTTCATTTTTAAAATATTTTTTAAAAAAGTTAAACATTTCTTTTGTTTTCAAATTAATCACCCTTTTTTATTTCTTCTTGAATCTCATATAATAAATTTAAAGCATTTATTGGGGTTGTATTCATCAAATCTATATTTTCTATTTTCTTCTTTATTATATCATCTTTTTCTTCAATTGGGAAAAAATCCATACTCAATTGTACCTTTTCAATAGGATTTTTTCTCTTAGCATTACTTTCAAAGTCATTTAATATTTCACTTGCTCTATCTAATAATTTGTTTGGCATTTTAGCTAGTCTTGCAACATGTATACCATAACTTTTATCAACTGCTCCTGCTTTAACTTTATGTAAAAATGTTAATGTATCATTGTTTTCTACAGCACTTACATGAACATTTTTGATATTTTTATACCTTTTTTCTAACCTGGTTAACTCGTGATAATGAGTAGAAAATAAAGTATATGCTTTAATATTTTCACTTAAATATTCAAGAATAGCTTGGGCAATGCTCATGCCATCATAAGTTGCAGTCCCACGACCTAATTCATCAAATAGTATTAAACTTTGATTTGTTGCATTACAAATTGCATTTCTTGCTTCTTTCATTTCTACCATAAAAGTAGATTCACCACTAACCAAATCATCACTAGCTCCAATTCTAGTAAATATTTTATCAAAAATTGGTAATCTTGCACTTGCGGCAGGAACAAATGAGCCCATTTGAGCTAATATTACAATGATTGCAATTTGTCTCATGTATGTAGATTTACCACTCATATTTGGACCAGTTATTAATAATGTGTTAATGCCACTATCCATTAAACAATCGTTTGGAATATATTCGCTTTGACTTACTACTTCAACTACTGGATGTCTACCATCTTTAATATTTATTATATTTTCATCTGTAAGTATTGGTCTTACAAAACTGTACTCATCACTACAAATCGCTAAGGATAAAATAGCATCTATTTCACTTAATGTATTTGCTGTATCTAAAATATCTTCAACTACATTTTTTAATTTTGTTCTTATCTCACAAAATAATTCATATTCTAAATTGATTATGTTTTCTTCAGCATTTAATATTAAGGCTTCTTTTTCTTTTAATTCTGGAGATATATATCTTTCACAATTTGCTAATGTTTGTTTTCTTTGCCAATTATATTCTTCTTTTACTAAGTTTTTTTGGCCATTAGATATTTCTATATAATATCCAAATACTTTGTTAAATCCTACTTTTAAATTCTTAATTCCAGTTTGCTCTTTAACTTTGGCTTCAAATTGGGCAACGAAGTCTTTACCACCACTCCTAATTTGTCTTAGTTGATCTAATTCGTCATTATATCCATTTTTAATAATATATCCTTCTTTTATACTTATCGGCGGATCTTCTGCAATTGCTTTTTCTAATAATTCATAAATGTCTTGATGTATATTTAAAGTATAATCAAAATTCAATTTATTTATAATTTCATTTATATTTGGTAGTACTTTTAAACTGCTTTTTAATTGTAATAAATCTCTAGCATTTAAGTTTCCATTAATTATTTTTCCTGCTAGTCTTTCAATATCATATACTTCATTTAAATTGTTTTTTAATTTATCTTTTAAAATAAATTCATTATTTAATTTTTCTATCTTATCATACCGATTATTTAATTTTTCCTTATTTTTTAGCGGATTTAATAACCAATTTTTAAGTTTTCTACTTCCCATTGCAGTTTTACATTTGTCAATTAGCCATATTAAAGAATAAGTTCTTTCTTTTAATCTAATTGTTTCTACTAATTCTAAATTTCTAATCGTATGAACATCCATTTCTAAAAAATCATGTTTTTTTATAATATCAATGCTATTTATGAAACTTAAATCTTTTAATTGTCTTTCTGTTAAATAGTAAAATAAATGTTCTATTCCATTTTTGATACGATAATCATCTATTGTATTTAAAAATTTTTCATATTTACCTTTAATTAATTTGGAACTAATTGTTACTTCAATATGATATGTATTTTTTAATAAGTCTATTAATAAAGCATTTGTATTATCTATTAAAACAACTTCTTTTATATTGTATTCTAATATTTCATTTACTAATTTTTCAATGTCGTTTTCAATTGTTAAATTTGCTAAATAATTAGTCGATATATCTAAAATAGTAATATTTATTATATCTTTATAAAAATTAATTCCTGCAATATATGATGATTCTAAAGAATTTAATAAATCATTATCAGCAATTGTTCCTTTACTAATTACATCTACTATACCCCTTTTTACCATCCTATTACCAGTATCTTTGGGGTCTTCTAATTGTTCACATATCGCAACTCTATAACCTTTATTTATAAGTTTCTCAATGTATGGTTTTACATTATTATGGGGAACACCACACATTGGTACTCTTTCATCAAGTCCTGCTCCTCTTCCTGTTAAAGTGAGTTCTAACTCTTTTGATGCAATTAAGGCATCATCAAAAAACATTTCATAAAAATCTCCTAAACGATAAAAAACCAATTCTTCAATATATTGATCTTTTATTTCCATGTATTGGAGCATCATTGGACTTAATTTTGATCTATCAACTTCACTACGTTTCATTTAAAACACCTAGTGATTATTATATCATTAATTTGTTAAATTTACTATTTTTTTCTTTTGAAATACATTATTATTTTATCAATTTTTATACTTGTATTTGGTATTTTAATACTAATTTTTTTATTTATTATATTTACTGTGATTGTCTCAGCATTACTTTTTATACTTATAGGTATAATATCTTTTAATATTTGATAACCATCACTTGCTTTAATTTCTTTAATATAATAATCTCCTAAAGGAAGATCTTTTATTTCTATTACCCCTAATTCATTAGTTGCTAATGTTATAAAATAATTATCATTATAAATATTAAATTCAGTATCACTTAATGGTTTTAATTCAGCATTATATTTATTAATTATAATATTTCCTTTTTTTAATTCATTTGTTATTAGTAGTTCTTCTTCACTGGCTTTATTATCAATTAATTTTATTTCAATCTCATAATTGTTATTTTTTATATATTCTTCTTTATTATCTAACTCTTTTACTATATATTTTCCTATGTCTAAATAATCAAATATAATTATACCATTATTATCGGTTTCTTTTATACTTATTAAATTATTGTTAGAATCATATAATCCAAATCTAATATTTTCACCAGCAATTTCCTTTATTGCGTTATCAAAAATTTCTATGTATTTTGTAATTTTTATTTTTCCTTTACTTTTTTTATTATAAAAATCTATTACTATAGCTTCTTTGGAATCTACATTAATTTCTATTACTTCTGAATTAATCTCATATCCTTTAATTATTTGATCACTTGCTTCTTTTATAAAATATTTTCCCTTTTTTAAATTATTAAATGTAACTATTCCTTCTGCATTTGTGCATTCTTCTTTAATTAAATTGTTAGATTCATCAAATAATAAAAATTTAATTCCTTCTTGTAAAATAACTTCTTGGGTATCATAATCTTTTTTGATAATTTTAATCTCTCCTGGAATAATATTAACCGAAAAACTATAATAATTCGGCTCAATATTGCCTACTTTTAATAATTTTTGACTAACTTCATCATAATATATCAATGGAATATTTTTGTAATTATTATTCTCTTTATATAAATTTATATTATATTCTCCAATTTGATTGGCATTAATGTTTATATAATTTTCTTTAATACTAATCATATCATTATCTATTACTTTATATTTATTTAGTACTTCATTATTATCATATATCTTAATGTTATCACCATATAAAACTTTAATATCATTAATATCTGGTGTTTGATGATGTTTTTTTACTAAATTTGTAATTTCTGATATTTCTTCTGAATATAAATTATTATTAACTTCTCCATCAATGGATTCTAAAAAATAAAACTGGGCATTTTCATCAATTGTTCTCCATATTAAAACCTGGGTAATATAATACCAATAATCATCAGTATGATTTTCATACATATAACCATAATAAGCTATTAATAAAATTTCTTCCCAAATATTTTTATCAATGTTTAAATATTCCCAATAATTATTACTCACACTTTCATAATTAAATCCATCTATTAAACCTATAAAAGGCTCTAAACAATAGACGACTTCATCATCACTGCTTCTTCTTATAAACTGACCTTGCTTGTTAGTAATATTCCCGTTACTATCTATTTTTCTAATATACATATTGGCTATTTTTTCACCAGCATATATTGTTTCCTTGCCATTTGCTGCAACATTAAAAATGGCTAATAAAAAACATCCTATAAAAAATATTATCTTCTTCATTACAAAACCTCCTTTTCTAATATTTTTTATATATTTATTCATCACTTCCTTTCATAACATATATTACATAAAAAAATAAATATCTCTTTTTTATTCATAAAAAAACACCCTTTTGAGTGTCATTCATTAATTATAATTCCATCTTCTGTAAATTTATATGTCGGAATATCAATATTCATTGTTTCCATATCATCGTTATTTCTATTTTCCTCTAATACAGCATTTAAACTATCTTCAATACTTTTGGTATCTTCTAAAGCTGCAGCACTTATATTGTTATTAGTTTCGTTTTCAACGACGGGTATTGCACTTTTTGTTTCTTCGTGAGTAGTTGGTTGATCAAAAGGATTCATTACTTCTGTTTCATTTAATAATTCTACTAAATCACTAACACTTTTTTCACTTTCATATTCTTGATAATTTACAACGCCATTTTCATCATATTTAATATTTAAAAAATTGTCTTTTTTAGAAAAATTATCACTATTTTGATTATTTTGACCTATTAAATTATTATTTAAAACATTATATGCATCATCTTTATAACCTTCAAATAATACATTAGTTATTTCACTATGATTAAATACATATTTATTATCAAGTAAAACGCCTTCTGGATAACTTATGCCTTCATAATCAAACATTTTAACTACATTTTGATATTTTAAAGCATAATAACCCGTTATCATTATATTTTTGTTTATTCCTTTAATGCTAACTATACTACCTATTGGTAAATATTTATCTTTCACTAGTATCACCTTTCATTACTTTTTTTCTTGTCTTTGTCTAACTATATCTAATGCTCCAAGTAAATTATCTACCAATATATATAAATATTGCTTTTCAATATTAGATAATTTACCAAGTTCATATGTTGCACCACTTTTTCTTACTTCTTCTGATATGTTTATACTTAATGCTGCCGCTTCTTCTTGAATCATTTGTTGTAAAAATTTTATATGTTCTTCTGTTAATACTCCAAATTCTTCAGTTTTATTTTGGCTTTTTAATATATCTGCCATTTTAGGTTGATTTTTTCTAAGCAAATAACCATCAATTAAAAGCTGTACTACATTGTTAAATTCAGCTTCTATTTTTTTTGTATATTCACTATTCAAACTCTCTATATTCATTGTTATACCCCACTAATAAAACTACTTACAGAACTAAGTCTTGTTGTATTTACACTAGATGCTACTGCTTGAGAAGATGCTGAACTGATTTCATCCGCTAGTTGTTGCATTGCTGTAACTGATTTGCTAACATCAGAATATAATTGGGCGATAGTTTCATTATATATTTTAATTTGATTTGCTAAAAATTGAGATAAACTATCTACATTTTTGCTTATTGTAGTTGAAGTTTCATCAATTACATTAATACTAGCATTTAATAATCTGTTTAAACTATATGTTTGTATATTTGAATTTAATGTTTGTAAAGCACTACGCATATTTGGATAATAACTGCTAGTTAATGTAGTATTACTATTAATTATTTCCGAATTAATTTGATTTAATGCTTCGGGATTTAAATC
This sequence comes from uncultured Bacilli bacterium, assembly GCA_944331865.1. Lineage (GTDB taxonomy): Bacteria > Bacillota_I > Bacilli_A > RF39 > UBA660 > Onthocola_B. Next base: position 22,139 of record CALVIZ010000013.1, read on the forward strand.
TATTATCATTTTTTATCATCCTTTCTATAATTGATCTAACATACTATTAAGCTTTGATAATTCGTCACTTGCTGATTGATTGGCACTTGAGTATTCTGTAATTTGTTTAGTTAAGAAATTATCAATTGATGTAAATAATGCTTCAATTTGATTACTCTTTACTTCATTTGCTGAAATATATTGTTGCAACGCCGGTGTTATTTCACTACTTTTTATATTTTGACTTATTTCAGATATTATTCTACTATCATTTGCATATTTAGATTTTAATTCAGTTTTTATAGCTTGTAATCTAGTTTGCATTTGACGAACACTATCTATATTTACAAATATTTTCATTTATCCTCCTAAATACTTCCATTGGTAGCATTTGTACTACTTGTTTTTTCAATAAATTCAATATAATTACGCATGCTATTTGCAAAATTACTATTAGTTGAAACTGAACGATTTGAAAAATCTATTTCATTTAATAGTCTTGCTTTAAATGCTTGGGCATCTGCTTGAGTTTCTTCCCAATTTGCAAAAACTGTATTTGATATTTCATTTAATTCTTCAATAGTACTGTTTATATTGTTACTATTATTTATTAATTCTTCACATAAACTTTTAACAGTTGATGTATTATATATTGTAAAATTATCCATATTTCCTCCTAACTTACTTGATTATTTGATATTTCTATCGCTCTTTGTGCATAATATTCTGAATCATTTACACATTTTGTTATGGCATTAATTAATGCTGTAAGACTATTAATATTTTTATCAAGACCTGCTACATATGAGTTTTTATCGACAGTTTCAGAATTCCAATTTTGAACTATCCTTGTTTTTTGATCTGATAAATTATCTTTAACTGAACTAATTTGTGATAATAATCTTCTTAACTCATTACATGTTTGTAAAACTTCTTGTGGATTCCTTATACTAAAATTATTCATTATATCATCTCCTTCTTTTAATTTCCTGAAGTCATGTAACTTCCAACACTGTCTATTTTATTAAAATCAAATTTTCCGCTATTGTTAAAATCTTCCATTGCATAAAATAATGTATATAATTTTTCTAATACTGTTTCAGTATTTATAGTATATTTATTTAATGAAGTAGCAATGGTTTCTTCTAAACCTTTTAAGTTACTTTTGATATCGTTACTATAAAAATCTATTTTTTCATCTATAGTTGTTAATATCTCTCTTACTTCATCAGTTTTAATTCCTTGATTAGTTAATAATTTAGCTATATAATCTTTCATTTTGATAAAATAATTATTGATTAATGTATCATCATATGACTCAATATTACGACTAATCGTTTTTAAATCTTGGGCATCTAAATCAATAATAGCCATAAAATATTCCTCCTTAAATCATTCCAATTTGACTAGATGCATTGTCTGCAACAGTATCAAATTCACTTTCAGTTTGTTGAAATCTCGCTTCTGCTTCTTGATTAATTTTTTCATATTCAGTTGTTTGAGTATTTAAAAATGTATTTAATGCATTTAAGTTGTCTATTATTACTTTGTTTTGTGAATAAAATGTTGTACAAAATTTTGCTATTAAATCTTTTAAACCTTCTCCTTCAAAGTCTTTGCTTATCTTTGAGTAAGTATCTCGACATGCTGCAAAAGAACTTCCTGCAAGTCCTATTAAATCATCAATACGATTTATTAATTCTCTAGCTCTATTAAAATCATTAATATTAATCATTTCTATTTCTCCTATTATTTATATACTTCATAAGTAAAACCTGGGCCAACGCCTTCATCTACTAGTTGAGGCCCACTCGCTTCTTCAGAACTCGTATTATCACCAGTAAATATATTTTCATGATTTATGAATGAATCTTCATAACTATCCATTAAAGAGTCATAAATTTCTTTGTTTGATTGTGGAAATTTTGGATCACTATTTTCTGAACTTGTGTTTGAATCTATTTGGCTTGTGTCATTTATTTCAGAAGTTTGAGGGGTTTCAGTAGTACTACTTGGACTTGCTGATGTTACAGCATCAACATCTGTTTGAGAAGTATCTTTTTTTCCTGTTATATTTATATCATCTTTGATTTCTGTTGTATCATTGGAACTACTTGGACTTGCTGATGTTACAGCATCAACATCTGATGTTTGAGTGGTATCATTTTTTCCTGTTGCTTCTAAAGCCGCATCTCTAAAACTCGTTCCAGAACCTAAAGGTCCATTTACTATTTTTTCTCCACCTGTTTCTTCTTTTGTTTCGTCACTTGTTGGGTCTGTTTGATTATCATCTGTTGCTTCAGTTGTTCCTTCTACTGTACCATCACCTTCATTGCCAATTGCTTTTAATGCTACTGCATAATCTTCTAAGGTTGTTGAAAATTCTTTAGAAAATCTGATAAAATCTTCCAAAAAATTTACATTACTTTTTAAATTGTTTGAAAGCGATATAACATCTGCAGTATCGCTTGTCCAAATGTTAGGAATATCAGTATTTACAATATATTCTAGTGAATGCTTTAAACTTTCTAAATTATTTAATTCTCTTAATAATTCATTGCAATGACTTATTGCATTATCAGTATTAACTTTAATTAATTGTATATCTACCATAATTATTCACCTTAAAATGTACTACTTGATGTCGCAGCAGAATCATCAATATATTTATTAACATATTCTGCAATATCACTAACTATATAATTTAGAGTATATATTTTTTCAATATTTGCTCTTAAATTTTTTACATAGTTAACATTATCAGTTGTACCTTCACTACGCCAACTACCTTCTACTTTTTGACAACTTTCATCTAAATTGCCACACAAATCATGAATACTTTGATTGATTTGTATTAAATCAGACATATTGCTTTTAACAAAATCAGTATTTCCTACTTCGAGTTTCCCCATATGATCACTCCTATTCTTATTAAATATAACAAATATATTTATTTTAGTCAACTACATAAAAACGATTTTACTACCATTTCTGATATTTGTTTCTCTAACTAATTTATTAAAAGGATAGGGATTTGCATCATCTATATTGTATAGTTTACGATTGTTTTTAACTACATAAAGCCCATTTGATACTTCGGTTAATGATTCATTTAATAATTTTATAACCATCCCTATCCTTATGTTTATTGGTATAAATAAATCATATATTTCATCTATTTCAGGAATTAATATTTGTACTAAAATTTTGTTATTCATCTAAATCACCTGTATTTACAACATACTTAATTATTTCATATTTGCCTTTATATATTGAATAGCCCATATATTCAAAATTAATTTTTTTGTCTTCATATGATATATTCGGTGGATTTAATGTATATTGATTAGATATATCATCCCCTAGCCATATATAGAATTTATCACTTACATTATTTTTAAACCAGTTTTCCATTCTTAATGTTTTAATTACTTCTATAGAGCCTACTATAATAATGTGTTTTAAAGGATAGTTTTGTTGATTATTAAGTAATGCAATAAATTCATTATATACTTCTTTGTCCATGTTATTTTGTATATTGGCAAATCCTATTATTAAATAGTATGTATCCATACTTACTTCTTCTTTTAATTTATCTATAAATTCTTTACTATTATCTTTGTTTATTATTATTACATTATCTGTACTTTCTTTAAATGTATTGGCTAGATCCAAAACATATATTTTAGTTACTTTACCAATTATTTTTACCAATGATTTTACAAATGATAACTTAATATTATCTGTATTAGTAAATGTTATTGGGATAATATTATTTACTTTAAAATTATAATAATTTATAGCTTTATTACTTGTATTATAGCCAATTGGAATTAATAATTTACTATCGACTTTATTAATTAAATTATTTACATCGACTATATCTGGTATAGATGGTATTGGTTTTGCTTTAGTAGTATATGCTTTATTAAGTGTTTCAGACAACTCTCTTAAAGAACTCGTATAATCCTTTTTTGGAGCAAATGATACTGTTTGAAATTCTAATATTCTACCATCTACTGATGCTAAACCTCTACCAAAATAATCAGCTGGGGCTAAATCTCTTGGAGCTCCTAAAATACTACGATAATCCATTGCATCATTTAGTTTTAAACATAATTTATTATTGAAATATGATACACTTCTTGATTTTATAGCAGTGGTACTTATACAACTTACTATAAATACTACTCCATATTTATAACCATCTCTAAATAATATCTGCATTTTATCTGCTTCATTTTGATATGTTTCACTAAATACATCATAATTATTTATAATAATTAACATTAATGGCATTTTTTGACCACTATTTTTTATGTAATCATTATAGCTACCAGCATATTCCATAAATAAGTCTTTTCTTTTTTCTATTTCATTACTTACCATTAATATTAAATCATTAATTTTATCTTCGCTATCTATTGTTAATACTTCTCCTACATGGGGAAAACTATTAAATATTTTTAATGATTCAGATCCACAATCTAATATGTAAATATTTACTTCATCTGGTGTGTGTTCAACTATACTTGATCTTATAATGTTTGTTAATAAATTTTCTTTACCACTACCAGGAATGCCATATATAAGTAAATTTCCTACTCTAGATAAATCAACATTTAATATTCCTTGTCTTTGATTTATCGGATCATCAAATTCTCCAATAACAGGATTTATATAGTAACTTTCAGGTGTATAATTGTATTTTTTCTTAATATTACTTATAAATATTTCACTTGGTATAGAATCAAGCCATAATTTTGTTGTTTTAACGTTTTCTTTGTTTCCTAATTCATAAATATATTTAACTATATTAGTAAGTTCATCACCATAATCTTTAACATTGTTTTCTGATGGATCAACATCTTTGATGCTTTTTATTACATATCCAATATTGTCTATGTAATTTATTGATTCATCTATCTTCTTTTGAATTTTATCACTCGGAGTATATTTTGCACCACTCCAACCACTTTGACCTATTTCAAATAGCTCATCATAGCCAACTTGTAAGTAAAATCTTCCGGTTTCTTTAATTGATGCCGCTTCAGGGCGTTTAAGCATTTCCATACTATCAGATTTTTCTTGAACTCTTAAACAAACTTTAAATCTACTATTGGCCCAAATTTGATCATTTACAACTCCACTTGGTTTTTGGGTTGCTAAAATCAAATGGATTCCTAAAGAACGACCTATTCTTGATGTAGATATTAATTGTTGCATAAAATCAGGTTGTTGTTGCTTTAATTCTGCAAATTCATCACAAATGATAAATAAATGTGATAGCGGCATCTTTACTACACCCTCACGATATAATTTTTGATACTTATATATGTCAATTGTACCTTCACCAAGTGATTCTCTTACTTCATTAAATATTTTTTGCCTTCTAGTTAGTTCACTTTGAATAGATACTAAACTTCTATTTAATTCATGGGTATCTAAGTTTGTTATTGTTCCCGCTAAATGTGGAATTTTTATTCCTGTTTCTTTATTTTCGAATGCTCCTGCTAAGCCACCACCTTTATAGTCAATTAAAACAAATTGTACTTCATATGGGTGATAATTAATGGCCATTGATAGAATATATGTTATGATAAATTCTGATTTACCAGATCCAGTTGAACCAGCTATTAAACCATGTGGTCCTTGAAATTTTTCATGTAAATCTAATTTAAACCTATCACCATTTGGGTGAACACCAATTACTGTATCAAGACTTACTACTGGATTGTTTACTTGCCAACGATTTATTATGTTTAATTGTTCAATCTTTGATACTCCAAACATATCTAAAAATTTAAGACTTGTAGGCAGCACTGATGGTCCATCTTTAGACATAACTGGTATATCTGCAAGTTTCTTTGCAACATAAAACATATCTATATCATTAGAAATTTTGTCTAAATAAAATATCGATTGTTTGTTTAATCCTGTTTGCTTTTCAATTACAACTCCATCTCTTGCTCTTACTTCAATAAATGTTTTACTGCTTGTTGGTACAGATTTAATACTTTCTTCTAATATTAATAATGAAAAACTATATAATCCCCCATTTTTATTTACTAATTCATCTATTATTTGTATATTTTTAGTATTTTTATAATCGTCGGTAATAATTAAATAATAAGGTATTCCTAAATATCCTTTTTCACTTTTTCCCTCATCAATTTGTTTTCTTTCTTTTAATACTTCTTCTAAATAATTAGATATATTTTTCCATTCTTTTTCATTAACTCCAAAAAATCTAATGCTCTTATCTTCCGAAAATATGTGAGGAATGTACTTCATAAATTCATAACGACTAGCGTTTTCTTCTTTAGTAAACATTACTATTTTTAAATCAAGACTACTATGTAATATTATTAATTGTAATATTAATTCATTAATAAACATGTTTTTATTTTCTGCTTCACATATTAAAGATGTTACATCACTATTCTTAAGCGATACAACTACTGGTGCTCCATCAACATGATCATATTTATCTTTTATTTTATATGATTCTTCTAATAAATTATCTTCATCTAATGAAAAATGTTTTTCAGGAGCTTTAACTTGAACTTTGGAATCGACTTTACCATTTCCTACTCTAATTGATAAAAATGATTCATCTTCTAATTCACGCCACCAAAAGTTTTTATTTTTCTTATCTAAAGCTAATAAACAATTATCAGCATTTAAATAATTATCATTTAAAACTTGTAATTCATTTTTAATTATTAATTGTAATTCTCGATCTTTTTCAACTAAATATTCACTATATTTTTCTTGTCTTAATGCCTCTCTTTTTTTTCTTTGCTTTTTTTGCCAAGCTTGGGTAATCCGAGGCATAATTAGTCCTCCGATAAGCATAGATATACCCATTACCATTTGAGGAAGCACACTCCAAATAGTTCGACCTTGAGAAAACCCATAAAAAACATTGTAAGTCATCATAAATGATGAAGACATCATAATAATTGATGTACCCATCGTTAAAATAAATGGCATTGAATTATCTTTTTCTTCACTTGGGGGAGCATCTACTACTACTTCTTTTTCTTCAAGTCTTTCTCTTATTGATGGATAATGAACAAAATAATCGTCTTTATCATATAATTCTACAAACTTTTCATCTTCACTTACTGGAGCTATATCATTATTTTCAATCGTTTCATCAGTTATTAATTTCATACCAGTAATTTTTAAAGAATTTCTTGGATTATTTACACAAATAAATTCCTTCATCCAAACAATTTTTAAACCACCTAAAAATATTACATCTCCAGATTTTAATTTTTTAACATTAACTCTGAAATTGTTTACAAATACTTTGTATTGATCATCATTTATGCATGATATTGTCCATTCATCATTTAATATCTTAAATATTGCTTGCACTTTTGTTAAATCACTTGTTTCATAATATATTTGACAAGAAGCATCAGCTCCAACTGAAAAACTATTTAAACCCGTAAAACCTAGTTTAAATAATGTCTCTTTACTAGGTAAAAAATATAATTCTAAATAGTCCTTTTTACCTACTACTTTTAATATATATTTTTTATATTCTTCTACTTCTTTGCTTTCTATTTCTTCATTATTTTCAATTATATTTACATTACCATTACTCTTTAAATACCACTTATTATTTATACCTTCAAAACTTATTAGGCATTCTTTTACTTCTGGGTCATTATAGGTTATCAAAAAAGAATCATCTATTTTAGATGGTAGTATATATTTAATTATTTTATTGTTATCAATTAAAAATACTTTCATACTTATCTAACCCACTTTTATTATAAAATTATTATAACAAAATATAATATTATGTTCAAGTATGATAAACTTAATTTTTTAAAAATATATATGTTAAAATAAAAACTGATAAACTATCAACTTTTAACTTTGACATATTTATCAGTTTTTATTTTAACTTTTATACAAGATTACCCAAGTATAGTATTTTAACCGCTATACCAGTGGGAATATTAATAACCACAAATATTGTTATTCCCCCAAACGCCTGCTTCTTCGATGCAGTCGCTCAGACAATCTCTATTTCAACATCTATTCTCTACTCTTTTTGTTTCTTCTTATACTCTAAATCCTCCCAGCTCGCCTGGACCGCAATGGCCCTAGACGAGCTTTGTCCTAGCCTCAGTTTATCCTACTCACCTACGGACAGTTTTTAAAAACCATAAAAATAGATGTAACATACCCGTTACACCTATTAACTCTCTAACTTGATAAAACAACTCTTTTTTGTTATTATTAATTTAGATAAAAAAATAAAGGAGTTGTTTTATGTCTAAATTGTATAATACTCAAGCTGATTTTGCAAGTATTTTTAATGAATTATGTTCCTTTTCTAAGAAAAACTCAGTTAAATATCTTACCTCACACTATTTGGGGGATTATTAATTCTGAATCTTCGGTTGCTTTTGATATTGCTAAACATATTAAAGGTTCTAATTTTGATAATATTCAGTTTGATTCTAAAGTTAAAAGAATCCGTAGATTTTTTAATAATG
>CALVIZ010000014.1 GCA_944331865.1 uncultured Bacilli bacterium
TCCTTTCGGAAGTGTATTATATCATAATGATTAAATTTGTTTTTTTATTGTATCTACTCTAATGGGTGCATTTCAAAGTCTCTAGTGTTTTATATTTTGTCTTTTTTTATTATTATGTTAATATGATATTCTGTTGGTAAGTTTATTTCTTCTACTTTTACTTTATCACTATCTAAATTTAAACCACGGACTGTTTTTATTACTTGATCTAGGTAGGCATTATTCATTATTGTAGTATCTGGTTTTGTTTCTACCGGTATAACAAAGTCATCAAGCATTTCTATATTGTCTGTTTGCATTAAAGGATTTGTTTCTTCTTCAGCTTTTGGTAATTCAAAGGTTTTTGGTTCTTCAAAATCTAAATTAGCTGCAGTTGCCTCTAAAAAATTAAAGAATCTATTAGGAGCTTTTTCTGGCGTTGCAGTAAATAAATTGTTGTTTACTGTACTGTTTGTTCCATTACTTGCTTCATTCATGTCTTCACCCCTTTTGTTAATGTCAACCGCATTATTTATTATATCATCTATATTTGGTATGTTTTTAACTAGTGGTACTTCGTCTTTATCTTCTTCTTGTGTTGGTTGTGAAATTGTTACTTGTTCATTAGTTGGTGATGGTTCCACTTGTTGGGTAGTTGCTACTGGTTGCGTGGTTGCTACATTAGTTGTTGGTCTATTTATATTGATATCTTCTGCATATAATAACGGTTCTACTTTTTTTATTTCTTCTTCTAAATCCCTAACTGTTAATCTTTCATTTATTATTTTATCTAATAGTGTCTTTTGCATGTTTGGATCTTTTACTTTTAATAAGCTCCTTGCATGTCTTTCTGATATTTGATTATTAATAACTGCTTTTTGAACTGCTTCATCTAATGTTAATAATCTTAATTTATTAGAAATTGCTGATTGAGATAAACCCATTTTTTTGGCTAACTCTTCTTGAGTCATGTATCCTTTATCTAATATTGATTGATATGATTTTGCTTCTTCTATTGCACTTAAATCTTTTCTTTGTACGTTTTCTACTATTGCTACTTCTGCTGATGCTGCATCGGATAAGTTAGATATTATTGCTGGTACTGAAACTAATCCTGCTATTCTTGCAGCTTTATATCTTCTTTCTCCTGCTATTATTTCATACTTATCATTTTTTCTTCTTAATATTAATGGTTGAATTATTCCATGTTGCTTTATTGATGCTGCTAAATCTTGTAATGATGCATCATCAAAAGCTAATCGTGGTTGAAAACGATTAGGTAATATATCTTCAATAGGTACTTGTAATATTTGTTCTTCCATTTGTGAATTCACTTAAATCAACCCTTTATTATCACTTTTAATTTTATACTATTTATTGTTTTTTTGCAATGGCTTTTTAATAATTTTGTCATATGGACGAATACATTTAATATTTGTTTCTTTATTCTTTTTTATTTTTATTATGGTTCTATTACCTGTGTTTTTATATAATTCAAAATTAATAATGCTTTCAATTTCACAATTTAAGTGGTTAATCGCATAGTTACTTTCATTAATTTCTTCAGTGGCATTTCCTTTCATTGCTATAAAATATTTGTCTTTTTTAACTATTGGTATTGCTAGTTCGCTTAAAATTGTTAAATTTGTTACTGCTCTTGCTGTTACTATATCTATTTTATTTAAAAACAAATCATATAATTTTTCAATTCTGTTGTTGATAACTTCTAAGTTATTAACATTTAATTTTATTTTTAATTCTTCTAAAAATTTTGTTTTTTTGTTATTTGAATCTACCAAATATACCTTTAAATTTGGAAAAAATATTTTTAATACCATTCCTGGAAAACCTGCCCCACTGCCTATGTCTAATAAACTTTCTTCTTTGGTTAAATCTATTACTTTACATAATGTTAAAGAATCATAAAAGTGTTTTAAATATACTTCTTCTTTGGTTTTTATTGCCGTTAAGTTGGTGTGTTTGTTATATTCTAATAAATATTCACAATATATCTCTAGTTGTTCTAAATTCTTTTTAGTTACTTTTATCCCTAATTTTTCTACTTCTCTTATAAATTCTTCTTTATTCATGATTATATTCCTTTTTTAAATATACTGATAATACCGAGATATCTACGGGATTTACTCCACTTATCCTTGTTGCTTGAGCAATTGTTTTTGGTCTTATTTTTTCTAGTTTTTGCCTTGCTTCACTAGCTAAATTTTTTATTTTTTTATAATCTATGTCTTCAGGTATTTCTTTTTCTTCAAGTTTAATTAATTTTTCTACTTCTTTATATGCTTTTTTTATGTATCCTTCATATTTTACCATTATTTCAACTTGTTCTTTTACTTCTTCATTGTACTCTATTGGTATTAATTTTTCTATAAATTTAATATTTACTTCCGGTCTTTTTAATAGTTCATAATAAGATATATTTGATGTTGGTATATTTATGTTATTTTCATTAAATATTTTTTTTGTTTCATTATTTTTACTAATGTGATTATCTTTTAAATTCTCTATTAATCTAGCAATTTTTTCTTTTTTCATTTGTAACTTTTTGTATTGATTTTCATTTATTGTACCAATTTTATAACCATATTCTCTTAATCTTAAATCAGCATTATCTCCCCTTAATAAAAGACGGAATTCGGCACGACTTGTAAGCATTCTGTATGGCTCTATTGTTCCTTTAGTTACTAAATCATCTATCAAAACTCCAATATATGCATCACTTCTTTTTAATATAAATGGCTCTTTGTTATCAATTTTTAAAACTGCATTTATTCCTGCAACTATTCCTTGGCCTGCTGCTTCTTCATATCCAGATGTTCCATTTATTTGACCAGCTGTAAATAAATTTTTTAGAATTTTGTTTTCAAGAGATGGCTTTATTTGTAATGGATCTATTGCATCATATTCTATTGCATAAGCATATTTTGTTATTACAGCATTTTCTAAACCTTTTAGACTATGAACCATTTTTTCTTGAACATCTCTTGGCATGCTCGTTGAAAATCCTTGTAAATAATATTCATCGTAATATAAACTTTCTGGCTCTAAAAATAATTGATGCCTTTCTTTGTCTGAAAATCGTACTATTTTATCTTCTATTGATGGACAATATCTTGGACCTACTCCTGTTGCATATCCACCATACATTGCTGATTTTTTTAAGTTGTCTTTGATTATTTGATGTGTTAATTCGTTAGTATATACTAAATAACATGGTACTTGGTCTTCTATCTTGTAATTTGGCTCATAATCAAAACTAAATGTCCAAAAACATTTGTCGCCTTCTTCTTTTTTTAATACACTAAAATCTATTGAATCTTTTTTTATTCTTTGTGGCGTTCCTGTCTTTAATCGAATGATTTTTAATCCATATTCTTTTAATCGATCAGATAAATAATTGCTTCTTTCTTCACCATGTGGTCCACTAGGGGTATTTTCACTACCTATTAATATGTTTCCTTTTAAATATGTTCCTGTTGTTAAAATTACTGTTTTACTATATATTTTTTCATTATCTTTTGTTATTACTCCTAAAACTTCGTTATTTTCAACAATTAAGTCTTCTATCATTGCTTCTTTTATTTCTAAATTCTTTATGGTTTTTAATGTTTCTTGCATGTTTCTTGGATATATCATTTTGTCGGCTTGACACCTTAAAGATCTTACTGCTGGACCTTTAGAATTGTTAAGCATTTTTATCTGAATTTGAGATATATCAGCAATATGACCCATTAAACCACCTAGAGCATCAACTTCACGAACAATTATTCCTTTGGCTGTTCCACCGATTGATGGGTTACATGGCATATCCCCAACATTCTTATAATTAGCTGTAACTAAAAGTGTCTTTTTTCCCATCTTAGCTGCTATGTGACACGCTTCTATTCCAGCATGCCCACCACCTACTACTATACAATCATACATTGTTATCACTTACTTTCCTAAACAAAAATTACTGAAAATGTTATCTACTAATTCATCTTCATATGCTTCCCCGATGATTTCTCCTAGATATTCCCAAGCATTTTTTAAATCTATTTCTATCATGTCTATTGGCATTTCTTTTTTTAAACTTTTACTTGCATTTTTTATTGCTTCATTTGCCTTATTTACTAGCGTTATTTGACGAATATTTGATAAATAACTCATATCTTTGTTTACTATACTATCTAATTTTAATTTTTCTTTTATTTTTTCTAATAAATTATCTAATCCATTTTCAGTAATTGTATTACCAAAAATTATTTCCTGGGAAATATTTCCCAAATGAATTTTTTTCTTTAAATCTGATTTGTTTACAAAAATTATTAATTTATTTTTATCTAAATTTCCCATAATTTCTAGTTCTTCTTCACTAATTTCTTCATTATTATTTAAGACAAATAAAATAATATCAGCATTTTTTGCTATGCTTTTACTTTTGTCTACACCTATTTTTTCTACTAAATCATCAGTTTCTCTTATTCCGGCGGTATCTATAAAATTTAGGGCTACTCCATTTAAAGTAATTGACCCTTCAACTATGTCTCTAGTTGTACCTGGAATATTTGTAACTATGGCTTTTTCTTCATCTATTAAAAAATTTAAAATACTGCTCTTACCAACATTTGGCTTTCCTATGATTGCTATATTTATTCCTTCTTTTATAATTCGGCCATTTTTCGCTCCATCGACTAATTTAGTTAATTCTTTACTTATTTCTTTTAAATGTTTATTTAATAGTTCATGAGTTACTTCTACTTCATCTGTATATTCTGGATAATCTATATTTACCTCGATATTTGAAAGTATTTTTACTATTTTTTCTCTTAATTTTTTTATTTTCTTAGTAAGTATGCCATCAACATTATTTATTGCAAGAGTCCTTGCAGCATCAGTTTTAGCAACAATTAAATCATTTACTGATTCCGCTTCGAGTAAGTTTATTCTGCCATTTAAAAACGCTCTTTTGGTAAATTCTCCTGGTTCAGCAAGTCTTGCTCCATTGTTAATTAATAATTCTAGTATTTTATTTGTTGTGCTTATTCCCCCATGACAATTTATTTCTATTGTATCTTCAGTAGTATATGTTTTAGGTGCTCGCATTAACATAACTAAAACTTCATCTATTACTTTGTTATTATCAATTATGTGGCCATAATGTATTGTATGGCTTTCTTTGTCACTTAAATTTATACTAAATATTTTATTAACAATATTTATAGCTTCATTTCCACTTACCCTAACTATTGATATTGCACCAATACCCAAGGATGTTGATATTGCACATATTGTATCATTCATATAAAAATACTTCCTTTCAACGGAAGTATTATAGCATATTTTATTCGATTCTAAAAGGGTCACATTGTGTGCCGGAGTCAGAGACATAAGTTGTGGAAGAAGTTAGATAAAAGACTGGCCGGACCGCACCGCTGTTAATGTAGCAAAGTTTTATAATACTTCAACTGATTATTTATTAGAACTAACTGATGAAAGAAACCCTTATCCAAAGTCTTTAGTAGCAGAAGAAAAAAGCAATTAAAAACTACCTGTTGTTATTAAGGTAGTTCTTTTATTATTGTATTTATTTAGTCTTTTAAAGTTCCTATTGAAACAACATATACCCCATCTTCTCTACGATATGAATAATTTGCACCTGTTAATACCATTAAAAATGATGGTTGAATTGAATTTTTACTAATTTTTTCTTTTAATTTTAATAAATTTTTAGCCGCTTCGTCTATGTATCCAGAGCCTAATTTTATTTCTATTGCTCCCCATTTTCCATTACTTAATTTTAATATGGCATCTATTTCAAAATCATTTTCGTCTCGATAATAAGTTAAGTTTCCACCATAACTTTGAGAATATATTTCTAAATCTCTTAAACATAATGATTCAAACATAAATCCAAAAGTATTTAAATCGTTTACTAAATCTGTTGGAGTTATTTCTAATGTTGCCGTTGCTATTGAAGGATCTACAAATATTTTTTTTGTGGTCGTTCTAACTGTGTATTTTGATCTTAATTTTAAATTAGTTGATTTAATTTCTTCTATTATATATAATCTTTCTAAAGTATTAATATAATCATTTAATGTAGGACGGGATATATCATTGTTAAAATTATTTTTTACATCGTTTACTATTGTTGCATTTGAAACAGGATTAGATATATTTCTCGCTATTGAACGTAATACACTTTGCATTTTTTCGGGATTTCTTTCAACTCCATCTATATTTTTTACTTCTTCGTGTATCAATGATTTAACATATTCTTTAGAAATACGATACTTAATATCACCATTTATTTCTAATGCTGCAGGCCATCCACCTCTTACTGTGATATTAGCTATATCTTCAAGTGAAAGTTTAGATTCTCCTTTTATGTCTTTGCCATTAAATAAATCCATTAATGATACTTCGCCAGTTGATTCGTTTGATTCATATAAACTCATTGGTCGCATTAATACTCTTGAGATTCTACCTGTTCCTGTATGCATTGTACTTCCTTCTATTGGTCTTGCTGAGCCAGTTAAAATATATTGACCTTTTAATCCCGTATGATCAACATCATTTCTAATAGCATCCCAAATTACTGGATACATTTGCCATTCATCAAACATTCTAGGTTTATCTCCATTTAAAAATAGCGATGGTTTAGTTTTATTTATTCGATCATATTCTTCTTTATAATTAGGATTTTGTAATTCAATTATACTCTTAGCATGTTGCATTCCTGTTGTTGATTTTCCACACCATTTACATCCTTCAATTAATACTCCTCCCATTATTTTTAACAAATCATCTATTTCTTTGTCAACTATCCTTGGAATATATTTTTTCATATTTTTCACCTCTATTTACATAAATATATTACCATATTTTACAAAATAAGTAAATATTATTTTACAATTTGAGTAAAAATCATTTTACAATTTGAGTAAATTTTACTTTACAAAAAAAGGAAATATTTAATTTCCTATTCTGGTTTTATAACTATATGTCTGTTAGGTTCTTCCCCTTCACTTTCAGTTTTTATTCCTTTAAAATCAGTTAATTTATTATGAATGATTCTTCTTTCATAACTAGTCATATTATCAAGTGCTACTGGCACTTTTGTTTTTACTACTTCTTTAGCAGTAGTTATTGCTAATCTTTCTAAATTTCTTTTTATTTTATCTTTGTAATTTGAAACATCTAAATTTATTTTATAATGTATACCTGTAATGTTTTGAATTTTTTGTTTAGCTAATATTTCTAATGCTTTTAATGTTTGACCATTTTTTCCTATTAATATAGGGTTATTATTTGAATACATTTTAATTGTTGTTCTTTCATCTTTAGTATTAATTTCAAAAGAAATTTCTAAACCCATGTTTTCAATTACTTCTTGTAAATATTTCTTTATTTCATTATTAATGTCTTCTTTTTTATATATTGTTACTTCTTTTAAGTTTCCTTGAAATAATTTTCCTTTTTTTTCACTTGTCGTATAAACTATTTCTTCTTTTGTTAAGTTGTTTTCATTAAGTATTTCATCTAGTATTACATCTATTTCTTTACCCTCTTTAATTATTTTTTCCATACTTCATACCTTCTTTCTTAACTAATTTATCTTTTATTTTTTCTTTATCTTTTTTCTTTTCTTCTTTATTTTTTTTATGTTTATTAGTTAAGGATCTATTATTTATCATGTTCATAACTATGTTTTGAATAGCAATAAATGCATATGTTACTACCCAATAAAATGCTAATGCTGTTGGTAAAGATAATGATGCATATACTACTATTACTATCATTACATATAACATTATTTTCATTTGTTTAGCTGCTTCAGGTGTTGCTTGACTAGTTTGACTCATTGTTTGTTTAAATGAGAAGAAAGTTGATACTATTATTAATAATATTAATAATATATATAAATAATTGCCGTTTTGTAGTCCTGTTATCGGAGTCATTCCTAAATCAAATCCAAAAAGTGTTTCAGTATATATTGATGGCGTTCTATAAATTGCTTGTAAAAATGCAAAGAATAATGGAATTTGAATAAAAGCCATTAAGCAACCTACCATTGGACTTACTTTGTATTTTTTATAAATTAACATCGTTTCTTGACTCTTCATCATTAGTGATTCTTTATCTGTTCTATTACGATATTTTTTTTCTAATTTTTCTATCTCCGGTTGGGCTTTTTTCATATTAAATGATTGTTTTGAACTTTTAATTGTAAATGGTAATAATATTATTCTTATTGCTAAACCTATTAATATTAATGATATACCTATGTTTCCTATAACATTTCCTAATTTTAATATTAAATATGCTAATGGTTTAACAAATAAAAATTCCCATAATCCATTACTTTCAGTTGAAGATAATTTATATTCTTCACAACTTGGTAAATCTTCAAAATCATATGTTAATTGTTCTTTATTTTCTTCATAAAATTTATATAAATCACTATCTTCATCCGGTAAACATAATATATTTTTTTGAAGCATTTGACCTGTTGGTTCATATTCTACTATTTTGCCATCTTCATCTTTTATATAATTTGATGTTCCACACCCAGATGTTAATAATAATACAAATATTATTGCTATTATTTTTATCTTATTTTTCATTATTATCCTTTCTTAAAAGATTAATTAGATCATTTTCTAATTCTTTATAAGAAGCTAAAGTTGCTTCTTTCTTAATCATTATAATATAATTTTTATTATTTTTAAATAGTAACCTATTATTATCTATAATATTTCTTAATCTTCTTTTTAATTTATTTCTTAAAACTGCATTTCCTACTTTTTTACTTATTGCTAAACCAAAATTTGGTTTTGTATATGTTTTATTTTTATAAAAAATAAGAAGATATTTTCCTTTAAGTTTTATTCCTGTATTTATTATTTCACTAAATTCTTCATGTTTTTTAACCATTTCATATCTTTTCATAAATTTTATCCTTTAGGAAAAAAACCACATTAAAGTGGTTTTTACTTACATAAAACTTTACGGCCTTTTCTACGGCGACTATTTAAAATTTTAGAATCTTTTCTTGCAAAAAAGCCATGTTTTTTTGCTTGTTTTCTTTTATTTGGTTGATATGTTCTTTTCATAATATAATTTCTCCTTTTCTTTAAGCGTATTTATTATAATATTAAATCTAATAATAAGTCAAGAAAAATTAACCTTATATTAGTATTTAATATAAAGTTATCATATCATATTTTTTAAAAAATGGCTAATTTTTATTGTGTTACCATTACTTTTATTTCAAAAAATTTACTTATTTCAATATTTAATGCATCTGCTATTCTGCCTAATACTGCTATTGTTAAATGTTTATTTCGGCTTTTATTTTCAATATCACATATGTATTGTCTTGATAATCCTGTTAAATCTGCAAGGTCTTGTTGGGTTAAATTGTTTTCTAAACGATATCTTTTTATGTTTAGGCGTACTATCTCATAATAGTATTCATCATCATGTATAAATGTTGTGTTTTTCATCTAATACATCACCCTTACTTATTTTGCAAAATATTTTCAGTATTTAATATAGTCTAATAGCGTCCTTATTTATAGATAAATATTATCTTTACTTATATTTTATCAACAAATGTGTTGATTTTGTTGATAATTTGTTGATAACTTAAATTTTTATTAACATAATTAACAACATTTTATTAACTTTTATTGTTGATAATATGTTAATAAGTTATAGTTTATATTTTTTTATGTTGATTATGGGGATAACTACATTTTTTGTCGATTTTTGTTGTGTTTCTTATTAAATTTATTTGTTGATAAGTAAGAAGTTATCAAAAATTAAAATTTACTCTTTTATTTTTTTTTAAAATGGTTTAAAATTGTTGTAGGAGATGTGTTTTAAGTGGGGTGAGGTTTTGAAAACAAATGAACTTTTTACCAAATTTTTAAATGATATACAAGAACAAGTTACCCAAAATGCTTTTACTATTTGGTTTTCAAAACTTGAACTTTTATCTATTGTTAATAATGTTGTTACTATAAAAGTACCTATGGAAATACATAAACAAATGCTTAGTGAAACATATAAAGATATTATTGATGCTTCGTTTTTTGCTTTAACTGGTATTAATTATACTTTTAAATATATTACAGAAGATGAAGTGGAAACTTTTACTCAACCACCAATGGATGATGTTGATGAAAATAAAGAAATAGAATGGAATACTAACTTAAATCCTAAATTTACTTTTGATAGCTTTATTGTTGGTAATTCTAATAGACTTGCTTTTGTTGCTGCTAGAGCTGTTGCTGAAGCTCCAGGAACTATTCATAATCCACTTTTTATTTATGGACGAAGTGGTTTAGGTAAAACCCATTTGATGCAAGCTATTGGTAATTATATTAAAGATCATTCTAATTTAAAAGTGTTATATACTACTAGTAATGAATTTATGACTGAATTTACTGGTATTGTATCAATGGATAAAGGAAATAATCTAAATTATGCAAATGAATTTAAAAATAAATATCGTAATGTGGATGTTTTAATTATTGATGATATTCAGTTTTTAGTTGGGGCTGAAAGAACTCAACAAGAATTCTTTCATACATTTAATGCCTTACATCAAGCAAATAAACAAATTATTATTAGTAGTGATAAAAGCCCTGATGATTTAAAGAAAATTGAAGAAAGACTTAGAAGTAGATTTATGTGGGGACTTCCTGTTGATATTTATCCACCTGATTTTAATTTAAGATGTGATATTATTAAAGCTAAAGTAAAAAATACAAGTATTGAAAATAAATTGACCGATGATGCTATTGATTATATTGCTAATTCTTGTGTTAATGATGTTAGACATATTGAAGGTACTATTAATAGATTGCTCGCTTATTCAGCAATGATGGTTCCTGATAAAATTACTTTAGATTTTGCAAATGAAGCTTTAAAAGATTATGTTAATACAAATATATTTATCAACAATTCTATTGCTTCAATTCAAAATGTTGTTGCAGAATATTTTAATATATCAGTTGATGATTTAAAAAGTAAGAAAAGAACTAATAGTGTTGTTAGACCTAGACATATTGCTATGTATTTATGCCGAGAGGAAACTGATGAAAATTTGGCAAAAATTGGTTTAGAATTTGGGGGAAGAGATCATTCTACTGTTTCTACTGCTATCGATAAATTAAAAGAAGAATTAGAAACAAATGATAATCTTAATAATATGTTAAAAGAAATCAAAACTAAGTTACAATAATGTTGATAAATTTTATTAAAATTTGTCGAAATTATCAAAAAAAAATATTAATTATTGTACTTATCAACACTAATAACACTATTATTAATATAAATAAAAAATAAATATAAGAAAGAAGGAGAAAATTATGAAATGGAGTATTGAAAAAGGAGTTATTTTAGAAGCTTTAAATAATGTTACTAAAGCATTATCACAGAGAACTACTATACCTGTGTTAAATGGTATTGTATTTGATGTTAGTGATAAAGGAATAGAATTGTTAGCAAGTGATACTGAACTTACTATTAAAGTTATGATTGAAGAAAAAAATATTAAATATTTGGAAGGTAAAGGTAAAATTGTTATTCAAAGTAAATATTTTGTTGATATGATTAGAAAAATGCCTGCGGATGTAATTGATTTTGAAATTGAAGATAATTTGAAAATTAAAATATCAACTCCTAATAATCAATATCGTTTAAATTGCTATAATCCAATGGATTATCCAAATATTAATATGGAAAAAAGTAGTGATGCAATTAATATTTCTGCTAATACTTTAAGAGAAATTATTAATCAAACTTCTTATGCTCTTTCTACGCAAGAAGTAAGACCTTTACTTACTGGAATTAATCTTAAAATTAATGGAGATATTTTAGAATGTATTGCTACTGATTCTTATCGTTTATCTAAGAAAAATATTAAATTAGCTAATCCTGTTGAAAAATTAATTAATATAGTTATCCCAGGCAGAAGCATAACTGAAGTTGAAAAAATAATAAGTGAAGATGAAAATGTTGAAATCCATGTATTTACTAACAAAATTTTATTTATCTATAAAAATATAAGTATTCAAAGTAATTTATTAAGTGGCTCATATCCTGAAACATCTCATTTTATTCCAAATGATTATGCTTATATGATAAATCTTAATTTAAAAGATTTTTATGATGCTGTTGATAGAGCTGCTTTACTTGCTCAAAATAAAGAAAGAAATATTATTAAAATGCATATTGAAGATAAAGATATGATTATTACTTCTTCATCTAGTGAATTGGGTATTGCTGAAGAAAAATTAAAAATTGATTGTAATAATAAAGAAAAAATTGAAATTTCATTTAGTTCAAAATATATGATGGATGCTTTAAAAGTAATTAAAGAAGATAATATTTTATTATTAATTAATACTGATGATAAACCAATTTTAATTAAACCAATTACTGATGAAACTTTATTAGAATTGATTTTACCAGTTAAAACTTATTAAAATGAACAAAAATTTATTTGTTCTTTTTTTTTCGACAATTTATTTCTTTTCTTTATGTTAATATAGTATACCAAATCGAGGTGTATTATGGATTATATTGTAAATAAAAATACTAATTTTATATTGTTTGATGGAAATAATACTTGTATTTATGAAATTAATAATAACTTATTGTTTAAAGGAAATGTTATTAATGATATTTTAAATGAAAGTTGTATTTATTATGGTAGTACCCTAAAAGGAAGAATTGTAAGTTGTAAAAAAATAATTAATAGTTATTATAAAGTTCCTATTATTATTAGTGAAAAAAATAATTTGTTGTTTTTTTATGTAAATGCTAATAATATTATTTACTGGTTTAACTTTTTAAATATTAAAGAATATTATAAATATAATAATAATTTAATGGTTGTTTTTAATAATGAATTTAATTTAACTTTAAATATAAGTTATTCTGTTTTTCATAATCAAATTTTAAAATGTAGTAGATTATTAGTTATTTATAATTCTAGATAACTAAAATTAAGTGTTTTTATTCAAATTTGCTTTTAAAAGCACTTTTTTTATGGTATAATTATTATATGTATAGGTATACATAAATATATTAAATATTTGATAGCATTCTTTAAAGGGGGCTTATAGTGAAAATCAATAATATTAGTTTGATAAATTTTAGAAATTATGAAAAATTAAATATTAATTTTGGTGATCATCTTAATATTTTTTATGGCAAAAATGGTAGTGGTAAGACAAATTTAGTAGAAGCTATTTATTTACTAGCATTAACTAAATCTTATCGTATAAGTAATGATAAGTTGTTGATTAAAAAAGGAAGTATTAAAACTAAGATAAATGGAGAAATATTAAAAAACGATGATACTACTAAATATAGTGTTTCAATAGGGAATGAAGGTAAAATAGTTGAAATTAATAATACTAAAATAGATAAAATAAGTGATTATGTTTCTAAAATTAATATTATTTTATTTAGCCCAATAGATACGAGATTAATAGATGCAACTCCTAGTGATCGAAGAAAAATGCTTAATATTGAAATAAGTCAAATCAATAAAGAATATTTAATTGTACTTGCTAATTATAATAAAATATTAAAACAAAGAAATTTTTATTTAAGAAGTTTGTATGTTAATGGTAATAATGATTTAAGTTATTTAAATATTTTAACTAATAAATTAATAGAATATGGTTTATTAATTAATAAGTATCGTATAGAATTTATTAATAATATAAATACTTATATCTCTAATATATATAGTGATATATTTAAAAGTGGTGAACTTAAGATAAAATATAATTCTTATTATAATGGTAAAAATGAAATTAAATTATTGAAAATTTATCAACAAAATTATAAAAAAGAAATGGAAATTGGTAAGACTTTATTAGGTATTCATCATGACGATATAGAGTTTATTATTGATAATAATAATTTGAAAGAATGGGGAAGTGAAGGTCAAAGAAAAAATGCTATTATTTCGTTTAAATTAGCAGAAATAAAAGTTGTAAATAATATTAAAAAATATAATCCAATACTTATTTTAGATGATTTGTTTAGTGAATTAGATCAAGAAAAAATCAAAAATATATTGAAATTATTAGATAAAGAAGTTCAAACGTTTATTACAACTACTGAAATTAATAAGGTCGATAAAAAAATAAAAAAGAGTGCTAATATTTATTATGTGGAAAATGGAAATATAACGGAGGAAAATTATGGATAAAAATACACATTATACTGATGCTGATATTCAAGTTTTAGAAGGTTTAGAAGCAGTTAGAAAAAGACCTGGTATGTATATTGGGTCAACAGGTGAAAAGGGACTTCATCATTTAGTTTGGGAAATTGTTGATAATGCAGTTGATGAAGCTTTAGCTGGATTTTGTGATGATATCGAAGTTATGATAGATAAAGGTGATATCATTGAAATTAGAGATGATGGTAGGGGAATTCCTACTGGAATTAATGAAAAAACTGGATTATCTACTGTTGAAACTATTTTTACTGTTCTTCATGCCGGAGGTAAATTTGGTGGTGAAGGTTATAAAGTAAGTGGTGGTCTTCATGGTGTTGGAGCTAGTGTTGTTAATGCTTTATCGAAATGGTTAGAAGTAAAAATATATCGTGATGGTAATGTTTATTTTCAAAGATTTGAAAATGGTGGTCATGCTGTAGAACCTTTAAAAATTATTGATAAATGTGCTGATGATCGTACTGGAAGTACAGTAAGATTTAAACCTGATGAAGAAATTTTTAAAGAAACTACTACTTTTGATTATGATATTTTATATAAACGATTACAAGAAATTGCTTTTTTAAATAAAGGATTAAGAATTAATTTATATGATTTAAGAGTAGATGATAAACATGATTCATTTTTATATAATGGCGGTATTATAGAATATGTAGAAATGCTTAATAAAAATAAAAATGTTTTACATGATGATGTCATTTATTTAAATGGGGAAGAAGATGGAATTATATTTGAAGTTGCTTGTCAATATAATGATGGATATAATTCAAATATTTATTCATTTACTAATAATATTAATACTTATGAAGGTGGTACTCATGAAGATGGAGTTAAACTTGCTTTAACTAGAGTTATTAATAAATACGCTAAAAATGCTAAAATATTAAAAGAAAAAGATGAAGCTTTAACTGGCGATGATGTTAGAGAAGGTTTAACTATGATTATATCTTGTAAACATCCAGATCCACAATTTGAAGGACAAACGAAAACAAAACTTGGAAATAGTGAAGTTAAAAAAATAGCAAGTGATGTTTTTGGTAATGGTTTAGAAAGATATTTGATGGAAAATCCTACTGTAGCTCGTATTATAATCGAAAAAGCTTTGTCTGCTTCAAGAGCAAGAATTGCAGCTAAAAAGGCTAGGGAAACTGTTAGAAGAAAAGGTGATTTAGAAATTACAGCCTTTTATGGTAAATTAACCGATTGTAAGAGTAAAGATCCAAGTGAATCTGAAATATTTTTAGTCGAAGGGGATTCTGCTGGAGGTTCTGCAAAAAGTGGTCGAGATTATATGACACAAGCTATTTTACCATTGAAAGGAAAAATATTAAATGTTGAAAAAGCAAGATTAGATAAGGCTTTAAGTAATGAAGAAATTAAAACTATTATTACAGCTTTTGGAACTGGTATTGGTGATGAATTTGATTTGTCAAAATTACGTTATGATAAAATAATTATTATGACTGATGCCGATGTCGATGGATCTCATATTAGGGTTTTATTATTAACTTTATTTTATCGCTTTTTCAGACCAATTGTTGAAGCAGGACATGTTTATGCAGCGATACCTCCACTTTATAAAATTACTCATGGTAAAACTATTAAATATGTTATTGATGATGATGAAAAAAATGCCTATTTGGCAACTTTACCTGCTAATGTTAAACCTGAAATTGCTAGAAATAAGGGACTTGGAGAAATGGATCCTGATGAACTTAGAGATACTACAATGCAAAAAGAAACTCGTGTGTTAAGACAAATAACTGTAGATGATTTGCAAGCTGCTGATTTAGCTTTTGAAACTTTAATGGGTGAAGAAGTTGAACCTAGAAGACAATTTATAGAAAAAAATGCTGGTTATGCAGTTAATTTGGATATTTAGGAGGTTATTATGGATAGGATAATTCAAAATAATATTGTTGATGAAATAAATTTATCTTTTTTACAATATTCAATGAGTGTAATTGTTTCAAGAGCAATTCCAGATTTAAGAGATGGTTTAAAACCTGTTCATAGAAGAATATTATATTCAATGTATGAATCCGGTTATTTACCTTCAAATCAATATAAAAAATGTGCCAGAGTTGTTGGTGATGTAATGGGAAAATATCATCCACATGGTGATAGTTCCATTTATGAAGCTTTAGTTAGAATGGCTCAAGATTTTAGTTATCGTTATATGTTAGTTGATGGCCATGGTAATTTTGGTAATATGGATGGTGATGGGGCTGCTGCATATCGTTATACAGAATCAAGACTTTCTAAAATATCTTTAGAATTATTGCGTGATATTAATAAAAATACTGTTAATTTTGTACCAAATTTTGATGAATCTTTAGAAGAACCTGAAGTATTACCTAGTAGGTTTCCTAATATTTTAGTAAATGGAACAATGGGTATTGCTGTTGGTATGGCTACTAATATTCCTCCACATAATTTAGGTGAAGTTATTGATGGCTGTGTTGCTTATATTGATAATCCTGATATTGATACTGATGGCTTAATGAAGTTTATAAAAGGACCAGATTTTCCAACAGGAGCAATAATTTTAGGTAATAGTGGTATTAAAAAAGCTTATGAAACAGGTAAAGGTTCAATAACTATTCGCTGTAAAGCTGAAATAGAAGAAGAACATAATAAACATCGAATAGTTATTTCAGAAATTCCTTATGGTGTTAATACTTTAGAACTTAAAAAGAAAATCGGGGAATTAGTTAGAGATAAAATTTTAGATGGTATTGCTGATTATCATGAAGAAACTAATTTAGAAAATGGAATTAAAATAGTTATAACCTTAAAAAAAGAAGCAAATGCTAGTGTTGTTTTAAATAATTTATATAAACATACACAATTGCAAACATCTTTTGGTATAAATTTATTAATGTTAGATAATAATACTCCAAAAACTTTAGGTTTAAAAAGTATTATTTCAAAATATATAGATTTTCAAAGAGAAGTTATTATTAGAAGAACAAAATTTGAATTAGATAAAGCAGAAAAAAGAGTTCATATATTAGAAGGTTATAAAATTGCTTTAGATAATATCGATGCTGTAATTAAAATAATTAAAGAATCAAAATCCGATAATGAAGCTAAAGAAAAATTAATTAGTAGATTTGGATTTACTGAAATACAAACAGATAATATTTTAGAACTTAAATTACGCCGTTTGACAGGATTAGAAAGAGAAAAAATCGAAGAAGAATTAAATGCTTTAATTATTGAAATTGATCGTTTAAGGGGAATTTTAGCGGATGATGCTAAAGTATTAGCAATAATTAAAGAAGAATTACTTGATATTAAAAATAAATATGGTGATGATCGTCGAACAAAAATTGATATGACTGCTATTGATTTTATTGAAGATGAATCATTAATTCCTGAAGAAAATATTTTAGTAGTTTTAACTCAAAATGGATACGTTAAAAGAACAACTTCAGATACCTTTAAAGCTCAAAATCGTGGTGGTGTAGGAATTAAAGGTATGACTACAAATGATGAAGATTTTGTTGAACATATGATTAATTTATCTACCCATGATTTTGTATTATTCTTTACAAACAAAGGTAAGGTTTATAGATTAAAAGGATATGAAATTCCTGAGTTTGGTCGTCAATCAAAAGGTATTCCTATTATAAATCTATTACAAGTTGAAAAAGATGAAAAAATTAATGCAATTATTAACATAGGTAAAGATGAAAAAGATTATAAGTATTTACTTTTTGCTACTAAGTATGGTGTAGTTAAAAAAACACTAATTAAAGAATTTGAAAATATTAGAAATAGTGGAAAAATATGTATTTCTTTACGAGAAAATGATGAATTAATTGATGTAAAAAAGACAACGGGTAATGATCTTGTATTGCTAGGCAGTGATACCGGTCGAATGGTAAAATTTAATGAAAATGAAATAAGAATTATGGGAAGAACTGCTAGTGGAGTTCGAGGTATTAATTTAGACAATAGTAAATGTATTTGTTGTGAAATAGTTAAAGAAGATAATATCATTTTGTTAGTAACAGAAAAAGGATACGGCAAACAAACAAATGTTTGTGAATATCGTCAAACAAAAAGAGGCAGCAAAGGGGTTAAAGCCTTGAATATTACAGAAAAGAACGGAAATCTTGTAGCTGTTAAAATAGCTGATATCAACAAAGAATTAGTTATCATGACAGATTCTGGTATGACAATGCGTATGCCGATAGATCAAATTTCTTTACTGGGTAGAGTAACCCAAGGTATTAGATTAATTAATTTAAAAGATAATCAAAAGGTATCAACAATTAGTTTAGTAGATAAAAATGATGAAGATATTGATATAGATAATGAAAGCAATGAAAGCGTTTAAAAAAAACGCTTTTTTTAAATTTATTATTTTTAACTTATTTTTTAAAAAATTTTAAAAAAGTAATATAAAAATTAAATTTTACTTTTATGTTTCACGTGAAACATTTACTTTAAATAATTATATAGTTTTAATTTTTGATGTTTCACATGAAACATTGTTGATAACTATTACATAAATATTAATAATAAAAAAAATTTATTTTAGTTAATTATTATTTAAAGTTAATAAGTATATGTTATTAAGTTTAATAAATACTATTTAAATTTATATAAGTACTTTAAAAATTACAATTTTTTATGTTTCACGTGAAACATTGTTAATAACTTTTGTATTTAATGTAATTTAAATATGGATTATACTATATCATAAATTTTTATATATTATTTATTTATTTATTTATTTATTTATTTATTTATAAATTATTAGACTTGTTTTTACAACATAACAATATTTTTATATATTTAAAACAAATATAAAATCAGAATGTTAGATTTATTATTAAAAAATATTAAAATTTTTTGTTAAATAAATTTATTATTTAAAAAATATAATTTTATAAATAAAAATAGATAATGTTTCACGTGAAACATTGTTGATAACTTTTTATAAATGCGAACTTTTGTATGTGTTTTAATAAAATTTTAAATATTAGTATGATTTTTTCAAAAATATTAAAAATAATATATAAAATTTTAATAATAAAATATAAATTTAAAATTATGTAAGTTAAATAAACATATTCTTACTCAAAAACCGTTGTAAATTAGATCATAAATCTGTTTTTTTTGAATTAATTATTATATTTCCTAGAAAATAAAAAAAAATATGATTTTTTAATATTTAAAACTTTATTACAAAAAATTTTTTAGTTAAAAATTCCCATAAATATGCCTATTTTTAAATTATATTTTAAATTATAATTAATATGTTTTGTAGTTATCAACGCAAAATATGTAATTTAAATTTTTGGAAATAATTAGTTAACATAATATTATATTTAATGTAGGTATCTTATTGTATTTAACTTTTATTTTTTAATTTACCATAAAATATATAATAATTAGTTGGATAGTAGCTTTTATTTTATTATTTTTTTTGAGGATTATCGGTCAAAGGTTGAATTTAAATATAAAAAAAGTTAAATTTAAGTATTTTTTAAAAAAATTTATAAATAACATATAAAATTTTAAATATTTATAGACAAATTTAAATTTTTGTTTAATCTTACTTTATATTTCCTGGGAAATATTTGGTTTTAAAAATTTCTGCCTTTATTTTAAAAACAAAAATTATAATTTTATTAGTCATTTTTTAAAAAATTAAATTAAAATTAAAAAAAATTATGAATAAGATATCTATATTTAATATTTTATAAACCAATTATAATATTTCCCAGGAAATAATAAAATTAAATAAATTTTTTTGATATTTAAAATTTTTTTATAAAATTTTTCTAATTAAAATTCCCTATAAATATGCCGTATTTTAAAATATATTTTAATTTATGGTTAATATACCTTGTAGTTATTAACACAAAATATAATTCATTTTTTTGGGAAATATTTGGTTAACATAATGTTATGTCATAAATTTTTATTATTTTTTTGCAATTGACACTACTTAAATGATTTGTTATTATTTATTTGTGCAACAAATATGCTGTAACCTGGTCAGGATTGGAAAATAGCAGCCATATCAGCCTCTATTTGTGTGCACTTTTTATTTATGGTGAAAAAATGGAAAAAATATATAAAGAATGTATTAATTTATCAAAGAAATCAATTAAAAATAATGATATTCCAGTCGGAGCGATAATAGTTAAAGATGGAATTATTATTAGTAAGGGATTTAATACAAGAGAAAAAGATGATAATATTTTAGGACATGCCGAAATTAATGCTATATTAGAAGCTACTAAAAA
Organism: uncultured Bacilli bacterium; assembly: GCA_944331865.1. Classification (GTDB taxonomy): domain Bacteria; phylum Bacillota_I; class Bacilli_A; order RF39; family UBA660; genus Onthocola_B. The sequence continues at coordinate 20,521 of CALVIZ010000014.1, forward strand.
TATGAATAATTGGAATTTGGATGGTTGTGATATGTATGTAACTTTGAAACCATGTTCCATGTGTATGGAAATTATTAAACAAAGTAGAATTAGAAATGTTTATTATTTGCTCGATAAACCTAGTAGTAAAAAAGAATTTAGTAAAACTAAATTTAGGGAAATTACAGAAATTAATTATAAAGAAGAATATTTAGCAATATTGCAAAACTTTTTTAAGAAATTAAGAGAAAAGTGATGAATAATATGGTATAATTTTATAGGGAGGCATCTATGAGTTACAAAGTATTATATAGAAAATATCGTCCAAATAGTTTTGATGTTTTAATTGGCCAAAAACCAATAGTTGATATATTGAAAAACTCTATAAAAGATAATAAAATAGCCCATGCTTATTTATTTTCGGGACCTAGAGGAACAGGAAAAACATCAACTGCAAGGATTTTAGCTAAAGCTATTAATTGTTTAAATAGCAAAGATGGATTAGCATGCAATGAATGTGAAAACTGTTTAAGTTTTAATGGAAATCCTGATATTATTGAAATAGATGCAGCATCTAACAATGGGGTAGATGAAATTCGAGAACTTATAAACAATGTTAAAATTATGCCAACTTCTTTGAAATATAAAGTTTATATTATTGATGAAGTTCACATGCTTAGTCAAAGTGCTTTTAATGCTTTATTATTAACTTTAGAAGAACCACCAACTCATGTTGTATTTATATTAGCAACAACAAATATTGAAAGTGTGCCAATAACAATTTTATCTAGATGTCAAAGATATGATTTTAAAAAAATTAATGAAGTAGACATTTTAAAACAGCTTGAATATATTTGCCAAGAAGAAAAAATTTTATATGAATTAGAGGGATTAAAAGAAATATCTGCTTTAGCAGATGGTGGTCTTAGAGATGCTTTAAGTATATTAGATCAATTGTCTAAAAATAATGCTAAAATAACTTTAGATTTAGTAATTAATGAAGTTGGTAGTATTTCTAATAAAAAAATAGAAGATATAGTTAATTCATTAGCATTTAATGATTATAAAACTATAGATAATATTATGGATTCTTTTTTAAATAGTAATTTAAATTATAAAATAGTGATTAAGAAATTAATTAATGAATTAACCAAAAAAGCAATTAAAATTTTAGAAAATGGAAAAGATAATAATTTAGATTATGATACTTGTAAAAATATTGTATTTGAACTTAATGATATTATGAATAAAATAAATATTAATGTTGAGCCATACTTATTAATAAAATTAATTTTGTTAAATTATATATCTGTTGATAACAAAAATGTTGAAAGCAAAAAAGATAATATAAAAGATAAAGATGAAACAAAAAGTAATGAAAGTCCAAATATAAAAAATGCCAAAATAGATATTGAAAATATTGAAAAAAATAAAAATAAAAATAAAAATGAAGATAAAATTTTTAAATTAAATGAAATTCGAATAAATAATTGTTTTGTAAATGCCTCAAAAACTTATTTAACAAATTTTCAAGAGAAGTGGGATAAATTTATTAATGATATAGACATATCACTAAAAGGATTATTAAGTGATACAAAAGTGGCGACGGCTTCTGATAAATATGCAATAATAATGACTACAATAAGGCATAAAGATATAGAAATTAATGAAAAGTTAGATGAAATAATTAATTTTTTTAATAATAATTTTAAGGAAAATTATAAAATGGTTTTTATTGATGAATTTAAGTGGAATGAAGAAAAGAAAAAATATATAGAAAACATAAAAAATAAATATAAATATGAATTAATAGAAGAAAATATTGATAATACTTCAGAAACAGATATAAATAATATTGTTAAGGGAGTATTTGATATAGATAAAATTGAAATAGAATAGGAGTGAATTTTTATGAATATGCAACAATTAATGCAACAAGCACAAAGAATGCAAAGAGAAATAACAAAAAAGAAGGAAGCTATAGACTCGCAAGAATTTTTTGGTAAATCTGAATGGGTTGAATTAAGTTTTAATGGAAAAAAAGAAATTAAAACATTTAAAATAATTAAAGATGGTATAATCGATGAAGATGATAAAGAAATGTTAGAAGATATGATTATGATAGCTATTAAAGATGCATTTAATAAGATTGATGCTGAAACAGAAAAAGAACTAGGTCAATATGCTTCAATGAGTGGTTTGATGTAAGATGGTTTATCCTAAATCTTTAGAAAAATTAATTAATTTTTATAAAAAACTTCCAGGTATAGGTGAAAAAAATGCTGAAAGATTAGCTCTAGCAACACTAAATTTTAAAGATGAAGAAATAGATAGTTTTTCAGAAGCTTTGCAAGAAGTTAAATCAAAAATTCGAAAATGTAAAATATGTGGCCACCTGGCAGAAGATGAATTATGTGATATTTGTAAAGATGAGAATCGTGATCACAATTTAATATGTGTTATAGAAGATTATAAAAGTGTATTTTCTTTTGAAAAAGTAGGAAATTATAAAGGAGTATATCATGTGTTAAATGGCTTGATTTCACCAGCAGATAACATAGGCCCTGATAATATTAATTTAGCATCTTTAATAAAAAGAGTAGAAAATTTAAAGAAACCAGAATTAATATTAGCATTAAAATCAACTATTGAAGGAGAAACGACAACGCTTTATATTAAGAAAATTTTTGAAAACAAAAAAGTTTTAATATCTAGGCTTTCTTATGGTATTCCAATGGGAGCAGAGATTGATTATTTAGATATAATAACATTAGATAAAGCACTAGAAGATAGAAAAAAAATATCCGAATAAAAAACAAATTTAAGCATATATATTTAGCATGAAAGAAATAATAATTACTGTGATTAAAAAAATTATTTTAGCAATATGTTTAATATATGCATTTAATTTATTAGTAACAGGTTTAAAAATTTTTATACCTATAAATTATATAACGGTTGGGGTAGTATCTTTTTTAGGAATGAGTGGATTACTCGCTTTAATAGCAATATATTTTGTAATATTATAATGGAGGATAAGTGATTGAAGAAGTAAAGAAAAAAGTTGTAAACATGTATCATGAGCAAAAATTAGCTCATGCTTATTTGTTTGTTACAAACAATATCGATAAAGCATTAATAGATATATTAGAAATAATAAAACAAATATTTTGTCCAGAAAAATATAATGAAGAATGTAATAAATGTAATATTTGTAATTTAATTAATCAACAGTATTTACCTTCATTAGTTATTATTAAACCAGATGGTAAAACTATAAAAAAAGAGCAAATATTAGAATTAAAAAAGCAATTTAGTACAAAACCTATTTATACTAAAGAAAATATTTATATTATAAAAAATGCTGAATGTTTAAATGCAGCTTCTGCAAATACAATGCTTAAATTTTTAGAAGAACCTGAAGATGATATAATTGGTTTTTTTATTACTAATAACGTAAATAATGTTATTAATACAATTAAAAGTCGTTGTGAAATAATTAATTTGTTTTATGATAGATCAGTTCTTGAAATAAATACTATTGATAATGAAGAAAACTACAAACATTATGAAGTTGCTAAAGATTATCTAAGAAAAATCATGGTAGAAAAAAAAGATGGAATAATGTATAATAATAGTGATTTACTAAATATATTTAGTGAAAGAGAAGATATAAAAAAGGTATTTCAAATATTAGTTTTAATTTTTGAAGAATTGTTAAAGTACAAGTATAATTTAGATAATCAATTTAATAAGGTTAATCTTGATTTTTTAGTTGATTTAGATAAATATAAAATAATAGAAAAGATTAATTTATTAAATGAATTTTTAGATAATTTAAATAGCAATGCTAATTTAGAATTATTATTAGATAGATTTGTAATAGAAATGAGTTGATTTTATGAAAGTATATGGCATAGTATTTAAAGATGGTAATAAAACTTATAATTTTAAGAGTGAATTATCTTTAAAAAAGGATGATAAAGTTATAGTAGATACAGATAAAGGGTTACAATATGCTAAAGTTAGTAAAGTAATTGATTCTGAAGAAAATTTAGATAGTCTTAAAAGTATAGTGAGAATTGCTACAAATGAAGACGAAAATCAATTTTTAGAAAATTTAAAAGAAGCAGACAAAGCTTTAAAAAAATGTCGGAGATTAGTTGAAGAATTATGGTTAAATATGAATGTTTTAAATGCACAGTTTACATTTGAAAGAACTCAATTATTATTTAATTTTATAGCTGATGATAGAATTGATTTTCGGGAATTAGCTAGAAAACTAGCAGCAATTTATCATACTAGAATAGAACTTCGTCAGATAGGAGCTAGAGATAAAGCTAAAGAAATAGGTGGATTAGGGGTTTGTGGTAGTGAACTTTGTTGTAAAAGATTTTTAAATCAAATGGATACTATATCTATTTCTATGGCAAAAGATCAAAATTTAGCACTTAATCCAAGTAAAATAAATGGATCTTGTGGTAGATTATTATGTTGTTTAGCATATGAAAATCAAAATTATTTAGATAATTTAAAAGACCTTCCTCAAATAGGAGATATAATAAAAACCCCAATGGGTGAAGGGGAAGTAATTGGATTAGATATATTAAAAAGAAAATGTCAAGTTATGATTAATGATCAAGTTGAGGATTATTATATTGATGAAAATAGTAAAGAATGATTTATTTGATTATAAAAATAGATATATTTATCAATTAGAGGATGGATTTAAATTTTCACTAGATGCTATTTTACTTGCTGAATATACAAAAGTAAAAGAAGATTTAAAAATATTAGACATGTGTACAGGTAACGGTGTTGTTCCATTGATTTTATCTACAAAAACAAATAGTGAAATTGTAGGTTTTGAAATTCAAGAAATAATTGCTAATATTGCTAAAAAATCTGTTCAAATAAACAAATTAGATAAACAAATAACAATCATAAATGATGATATAAAAAACATTCAAAGTTATTATAAAACGAACTTTTTTGATATTATAACTTGTAATCCACCATATTTTAAAAAAAATAGCAGTCTTAAAAATATAAATGAATATAAAAATATAGCTAGGCATGAGATAAAAATTGATTTAGAAGAAATTTTTAAATTAAGTTATAAAAATTTGAAAGATAATGGAATATTATATTTATCTCATCGTCCGGAAAGATTAGATGAAATAATAACTATTGCAATAAATAATAATATGGGAGTTAAAGAAATTGTTTTTATAATGACTAAAAATTCTGAAAATTCATCATTAATATTAATAAAATGTGTTAAAAATAGTAAAAGAAGTGTTAAAATAAAAATAAAGGATGTTAGTAAGTGTAGTACTTATCAACATATTTTTTGAGGTAAATATGAAATTAATAGTTGGAATTGGAAATCCTGGTGAAGAGTATGAAAGTACGAGACATAATATTGGTTTTATGATAATCGATAATTTTTTGGGTAAAATAAAATATCAAGAAAAATTTAATGCTCAATATTATAAAAAGGAAATTGATGGTGAGATAGTTTATTTTATAAAACCATTAACATATGTCAATAATTCCGGTATGGCAGTAAGAAAATATATGGATTATTTTGGAATTAATATTAAAGATATTTTAGTAATTCAAGATGATTTAGATGAAGATATTGGTAAATTTAAGTTAAAAAAACATAGTAGTAGTGGTGGTCATAACGGAATAAAATCCATTATTAAATACTTAAATAGTGAAGATTTTTTAAGATTAAAAATTGGTATTAATAATAAACACAATGATGTAATAGATTTTGTGTTAGGAAAATTTAGTAAAAAAGAAAAAAAATTAATTGAAGAAAACATGGATGTTTTTATTGAAATAATTAATTCATTTATCAAAAATGGTAGTGATAAAACAATGAATATATTTAATTCGAGGTAATATGGATTTTTTAGATGAATATTTTAAATATGAAAGTGGAAGTGAAATATCTGGTTTAACGAGTGAGTTAAGCATTTTTTACTTGCAAAAATTATTTGAAAAGTCTAAAAGAAATATAATTGTTTTAACCAGTTCATTATATGAAGCTAATAAAATATATGATAATTTAAGTAGATTTGTTTTAGATTCTTATTTTTTTCCGATGGATGATTTTTTATCATCAATGATAGTAGCTACATCACCAGAATTAAAATTTAAAAGGTTAGAAACTTTAGATAAAATCATGAGCATTGATAAAAAAATAGTTGTAACAAATTTAATGGGTTACTTAAAATTTTTGCCTTCAATAGATGAGCATAACTATTTAGAGATTAAAGTAAACGATGTTATAAAAAGAGATGAATTAGTAAAAAAAATAACTGATTTAGGTTATAAAATAGATTCGTTAGTTACTGCTAGTGGTGAATTAGCAGTTCGTGGTTTTATAGTAGATGTATTTCCAATTGAACAAATGCATCCGGTGAGAATTGAATTTGATGGTAACCAAATAGAATCAATTAGATATTTTGATGAAAGTACTCAATTATCATTTGGTAATTTGAATAATATAAAAATTAAAGCAATTGAGGAATTGATAAATGAAAAACATAATTCTTTATTTGATTATTGTGAAAATCCTATAGTGGTTTATATTGATAATACACAAATTAAAGCATCTTATTTAAAATTACAAGAAGATATATTTGAATATTGTAATAAAAATGTAATAAAAAATAAATTAATGTATGAATTAGAAGATATAAAAGATAGAGATAAAATATTTTTAAATTTATTTGCAAGTGGAAAGTATAATTTAAATGCTTTAGAAATAACTAATTATAATTTAGATTTTAATAAATTAGTAATTGATTACAATGCGTGGAAAAAAAAGGGAAAAGTTATTTATTTTTGTTTAAGCAATAAAAAGGAAGAAAAAATAATTAAAGAATATATTCCTGATGCTAATATTATTAAAAAAAGTATTAATAAAGGTTTTATATTAGATAAATATGTAATTATATCTGAAAATGATATTGAAAATACTAATCATCAAATAACAAATTATAAAAGTAATTTTCATATAGGTAAAAAAATAAAAGATTATAATCAAATTGAAAAAGGCGATTATGTTGTTCACATGGCTCATGGAATTGGTCAATATCAAGGAATAACTACCTTATCAGTTAAAGGGATTCAAAAAGATTATTTAACTATTGCTTATGCTGATAAAGATAAAATTTATGTTCCAGTTGAGAAAATAAGTACAATATATAAATATACTGGTAAAGATGGTATTGAACCAAAATTAAATAGTTTAGGAAGTAATAATTGGGAAAAAACAAAAAGATATGTTCAAAGTAAAATAAAAGACATATCACAAGAATTAATTAAACTTTATAAAGAACGAATAGCTTTAAAAAAAATACCATATAAAGATTTTGTAGAAGAAAGTGTATTTGCTAGTGAATTTGTATATGTTTTAACAAAAGATCAACAAAAAAGTATAATAGATATAGATAGTGATTTAAAAAGTAGTATTCCAATGGATCGCTTATTATGTGGAGATGTTGGTTTTGGTAAAACTGAAGTTGCAATGCGAGCTATGTTTAAAACAATTGTTAATAATCATCAAGTTATGTATTTGTGTCCTACTACAATTTTATCAAAACAACAATATAAAGTTGCCCTTGAAAGATTTAAAAATTGGCCAGTAAATATTAGGCTATTAAATCGTTATACATCTTTAAAAGAAACTAAAGAAATTATAAATGATTTTAAAGATGGTAAAATAGATATTTTATTTGGAACTCATAGAATACTTAGTGATGATGTTTTACCTAAAGATTTAGGTTTGCTAGTAGTTGATGAAGAGCAAAGATTTGGGGTAAGTCATAAAGAAAAAATAAAACAACTAAAAAAAGATGTAAATGTTTTAACATTAAGTGCAACGCCAATACCTAGAACATTAAAAATGGCATTATCAGGCTTAAGAAACTTATCAATAATTGATACACCACCAATAAATAGATATCCAGTACAAACTTATGTTATAGCTGAAGATGATTTATTAATTAAAGATGCAATTTATAAGGAATTATCTAGAAAAGGTCAAGTTTTTATATTATATAATAGAGTAGAAACTATACTTAATTATGTTGATTATATTTCTAAATTAGTTCCTGAAGCGAAAATAGCTTTTGCACATGGCAAAATGGATAAGTATCAACTAGATAAAATTATGGAAGATTTTATTCAAAATAAATATGATATTTTAATATGTACAACGATAATTGAAAGTGGTATTGATATACCTAATGTTAATACTTTAATAATTCATGATGCTGATAATTTTGGTCTAAGCCAACTATATCAAATTAGAGGAAGGGTTGGACGTAGTGACAGGATAGCTTATGCTTATTTAATGTATGAAAAAAATAAATTATTAAATGAAATAGCGATAAAAAGATTGAATACAATAAAAGAATTTACTGAACTTGGCAGTGGATATAAAATTGCCATGCGAGATCTAAGTATTAGAGGTGCTGGTGATATATTTGGGGCTTCCCAAGCTGGATTTGTGGATAGTGTTGGAATTAACTTATATATGAAAATGATAGAAGATGAATTAAAAAGACAACAAGGGCAAGTTGTTTTAGAAGACGATTTATCAAACAAATCCTTATTAAATGTTGATACTCATATAAAAGATGATTATGTATCTGATGAAGATATTAAAATTGAAATTCATCAAAAAATTAATGAAATAGATTCTTACCAAAAATTATTGGAAATAAAACAAGAATTAGAAGATAGATTTGGTAAAATTACTGAAGAAATGCGAGTTTATATGTATGAAGAATGTTTTGAAAAAATTGCTCAAAAATATAATATAACACAAGTAATTCAGACAGATCGTTTAGTAGAAATAACTTTACCAGAAGATTTATCAAACAATATAAAAGGCGATAAATTATTAATTGAAGCAATGAGTTTAACAAAATATTTCAATATAAAATATAACAATAAAAAAATTACAATTACTTTATATATTAAACAATTAGATAGGCATTTTATTTATTATATTGTTACTCTATTTGAACATATTTTATAGTGTATAAATAAAAAAAGTTAATCCACAATAAAAAAGAAGTGGAGTGAACTATATTGAAGTCAACTGGAGTAACTAGAAAAATAGATGATTTAGGAAGAATTGTTATTCCCAAAGAAATTAGAAAAAATTTAGGAATAAGGGATGGAGAAAGTTTAGAAATATTTACTGAAGAAGATAGTATTATATTAAAGAAACATTCGGAAATAAAAAAATATGAAGAATTAAGTGCTAGACTTTGTGAATTAATTGAAAGTATTTTTAAAGTAAATATAATAATAACTGATAGACAAAAAGTAATAGCAACTTCATTAGATAAAAGTTTAATAAATCAAGATATAGATAAAGATTTGATATATTTAATTGATAATCGAGAAGAATATAATGGTATAAAAGAAATATTTAATTATAAAAATTATGTTACAATTGTACCAATTATAGCATCAATAGATTCTTTAGGTTTAATAATATTATTAAATAATGATGATAAAGATTTAAGAAACATTGCTAAATTAATGGCAAAAATATTATCGGATAAATTAAATATATAATAAAAAAACACTTTTTTAAAAAAAATTAAGTGTTTTTTTGTTTATGTTGAACTTTTATTTATGTTGAACTTTTAAAAAGAAGTCCATTAAATAAAGACTTCCATTATAAAAA
>CALVIZ010000015.1 GCA_944331865.1 uncultured Bacilli bacterium
GATATAATTTAATAAATTAAAGTAGGTGTAGTATGAAAAAGAAGTATGTGGTAATATTTAGCGTTCTATTAATAGTATCGGTATTAATTTATATTTGTATACCTAAAGAAAAAGAAGAAATAAAAGATACTGAAACAAAAGTAAATACCAATGGCTTTTTAACATTAATGTTAGAACAAGAAGATGGGTCTTATCAAAAATCTTCAACAAGTACTTGGCCAAAGACCGGTTATATATTTAATGGTGTTTTAAGTAATTGTGAAAATGGTGGAAAATTAATTTGGAATGATGAATTAAAAACTATAACTTTAAAAACAAATAAATCAGATAAATGTTATGTCTATTTTGATAAATATATAAATCCTGTAGTAAATAATGTAACAGTAATAGATACTTCAACTTCATCAATAAGCGTAAGTGTAAATGCTAGTGGAGGAACAAATAGTGTAGCAACATATTATTATTCAATAAATAATGGAGAGTTTACAAGTAGTACAAGTAATACCTATACATTTAGTGGACTAAATAAAGAAACAACATATACAATAAAAGTATATGTAAAAGATACAAATGGGATAGATTCAAGTGTATTTACAATAAATGCTGAAACAGAAAATATAGTTTTATTAGCAGATTATATAAAAGGATTATATACAAGCCAAGGGTCAAATGGAATATATTATCATACAAGTAGCCTAGCAAATAGTGCAGAAGACAATAGTTATAGATATGCCGGAGCAAATCCAAATAACTATGTATGTTTTGGAAGTGATGCAGCAACATGTACAAGTGATAACTTATATCGAATAATAGGAGTATTTGATGATGAAGTAAAGCTAATCAAATCAACAAGTATAGGAAATTATGAATGGGCGATTGATTGGAAAGTAGGTAACACGTGGAGCAAATCAGATATAAGAACGACATTAAATACAACATATTACAATACATTAAGTAGCGCATGGCAAAACAAAATAGCAATTCACACATGGAAAGTGGGAGGAATGCTTTCAAATTCAGCAAATACAGCAAAACAATATTATGATGTAGAAGTAGGAAGTAGTTCAAGTAGTACAACAGATAGTGTGAAAATAGGATTGATGTATGTAAGTGACTATGGATATGCAGTAAGTAATAACTATTGGACAACAGCATTATATAATTATAATGATATTACTCTCCGAAGTAATAATTGGTTATATTCAGATTCAAGTGAATTGACAATAACTATCAATTCTAATAGTTCGGGCTTTGTGCCTAGTGTGTTCTTTGTGCATTATAGTGGAAACGTGTATTATTTTGACATGGATATTGTGTATGCAATCCGTCCTTGCTTCTATCTAACATCTTCCACAACTTATGTTTCTGGATCTGGAACTAGTAATGACCCAATTCGTATTAATTAATTGACAAAACAATAAAGATTATAGGATAATAACTGTGGTGATTTTATGCAAAGTGATATTGAAAAAAGCATTATTAAGACCTATAGAAAAGATATATGGCGTAAATTTACTAAAGCTATTACTGAATATGATTTAATTAAAGATAATGATAAAATAGCAGTATGCATTAGTGGAGGTAAAGATTCGTTTTTAATGGCAAAATGTTTTCAAGAATTAAAAAAACATGGAAAAATAAATTTTGAATTAGAATTTATAGTAATGGATCCAGGATATAATAAAGAAAACATTAAAAATATTAAAAAAAATGCTAAATTACTAGGGGTGCCAATCAAAGTATATGATAGTCTTATATTTTCGGCATTACAAAACATGGATTTAAAATCCCCTTGTTATATGTGTGCTAGAATGCGTAGAGGGCATTTATATAAAATTGCCAAAGATTTAGGATGCAATAAAATAGCTTTAGGGCATCATTATAATGATGTAATAGAAACCATATTACTTGGAATGTTTTATAATGGTGAAATAGTAAGCATGTTACCAAAAATTAAAAGTAAAAATTTTTTAGGAATGGAATTAATAAGACCTTTATATTTAGTAAGGGAAGCAAGCATTTATAATTGGATGAATTATAATAATTTAAAGTTTATTAATTGTGCATGTCCATTAAAACAAGAAGATTCTAAAAGAAAAGAAATAAAAGAATTAATTAAAGAATTGAAAAAAACAAATAAATATATAGAATACAATATTTTTAAAAGTGTAGAAAATGTTAATATAAATCAAATCATGGGCTATTATGATTTTGATAAAAGATACAACTATTATGATGATTATGAAAAATAATTTTAAGTAAATACTTTCCCAACCCAAAAAATTGTGTTATAATAGAAACATAAGTTACCATGATAGGAGAGTGATTGTATGCCTGCTATTAAAGAGTTAAGTAAAGAGCACATTGTTAAGGTTGCAGTAAAAATGGTAAATGATACAGGGTGGGATAGCATTAATGCTAGAAGTTTGGCGAAAAAATTAAATGTTTCAACAAAGCCGTTATATCGCATTTATAATAATATGGATGAGATAAAAGAAGATATATACAAAGAAATATCAAGGCAATATGATGAATTTATTAATAGTAGAATAGATAATAAGAAAGCTTTAATAACATTATGTATTGCTTATGTAGAATTTGCTCAAGAGTACAAAAATTTATTTATAAGTTTATTTTTAAGCAATAATTTAAAGTGGCAAAATTTTGAAAATGTATTAGATGAAAAGTGGAATCAATCAACAATAATAAATTTAGTAAATAAGCATGGATATAGTTTTGAAGAAGCCAAAAATTTATTTATGAATTTATGGCTATATGCTAATGGTTTAGCAACATTAATAGCCACTAATGAATTAGTAATTGATGAAAAGGAGATATTAGTAAGACTTGTAAAAGCATACAAAGTTTTTGCTAAAAATGAATAATGAATAGAATTGAAATTAAAGAAGATAATGTAAGTATTAATAGAATAGAAGAACGATGCATAAATTGTGGAATGTGCAAAAAAACTTGTGAAAGCATTAATAATATAGGTAACGATTGCGTAAATTGTGGTCAATGTATAATGACTTGTCCAACAGGAGCATTGACACCAAAGTATAATTATAAAGAAGTACTAAATTATATAAAAGATACTAATAAGACCGTAGTAGTATTTGTTGCACCAGCAGTAAGAGTAGCAATTGGTGATTCTTTTGGTTATAAACCAGGAGAATTTTTAGAAGGCAAATTAGTTAGTGCTTTAAAAGATATTGGTTTTAATTATGTTTTTGATACAACTTTTGGAGCTGACTTAACAATAATGGAAGAAGCTCAAGAATTATTAGAAAGAATAAAAAACAAAAACACACCTATGTTCACTAGTTGTTGTCCATCATGGGTATTATATATGTACAAGTATCATTTAAACGATATATCAAAATTAAGCACATGTAAAAGCCCAATAGCAATGCAAGCAGCTATGATAAAAACATATTTTGCTCAAAATTACGATATTGATAGTGAAAATATAATATCGGTATCACTTACTCCGTGTGTATCCAAAAAGAGTGAAAGAGAGTTATATCCAGATACAGACATAGTAATAACATCTAGTGAATTAATATTGATGATAAAAGAATTAGGAATAGATTTTAATGCATTAGAAGACAAAGAATTTGATAAACTTTTAGGAAAAGGATCAGGTGGAGGATTAATTTTTGGAGCATCTGGTGGAGTAATGGAATCAGTTTTAAGAACTGCATACTATATGTTAAATAAAATTAAAGCGCCACAAGAATTTTATCAATTAGAAAGTATACGGGGAGATAATGAATTTAAAGAAACTATTGTTGATATGAAACAATTTAAACTAAAAATAGCATCATTAAGTAAAATAAAAACAGTAATAGAAAACTATGATAAATTAAAAGACTATGATTTTATAGAAATAATGAGTTGTCCTGGTGGTTGTATTGGGGGAGGTGGCCAGCCACTAGTAGCAATAAAAGATTTAGAAAATATTAGAAAAGAAAGAATTAAAAGTTTATATATAGGGGATAAACAACAGAAAATTAAAGAAAGTTACCTAAATCCTGAAATTATAGATGCATATAATTTTTGTATTAATAAAGGAAAAGTAAATTTGCACACAAATCACAATATTTTAGCAAAAAACTTTACAAATAACGACAAAAAAAGTATAATGAACGAGGGAGGAAAAAAATGAAAAATATTTTATTTAGTTTATTTATAGTACTTAGTTTAATATTTATACCTGTAGCAAAAGCAACAGAAACTTTACCAGAAATAACTGATCATGAAAAAGTTAAAGTATACTTTTTTAGAAGCAATAATTGTGGTTGGTGTACTCAAACGTTAGAATATTTTGCGGAAAACTATGATACTTACAAAGATTACTTTGATCTTATAATATATGAAGTAAATGGTGTTTCAGAAAATGGTAATTTAATGGTTGATTTGCAAGAATATTTTGATGTTGATGGAGTGGGCTCAATACCTTACTTTGTAATTGGTGAAAATTTTGATAATTTAGGTTATGCAACAACTGAAATAGTTGAAGAAGCATTAAAACAATATCAATCAGATGATTACAAAGACTTTGTTGCTGAATTTATAGAAAAGGGCGATTATAATGGTTTAAAAACTGAAACTTTAGAAGAAGCCTGTGCTGCTAAAGGAATTAAATACGGAGCAAATTCTAAAAATACAGAAGAAGGTAAACTTAGTGATGGAGCAATAGTTGCAATTATATTTACAGTAGTTATCGTTGGATTTGGAGTATTAGTTTTATCTTCAAGACAACAAAAAACTAAATAATTTAGGAAAATGATAAAAAACACAAAAATAGTGTTTTTTTTTGTCAAATTTTACATATATATTGTAAAAATATCGCAAAAATTTACAATAAGTAAACTTTTGCGATAAAATAAAAATATAAAAAAGGAGTAGTGAGATAATGAAAACAAGAGCATTATTGTTTTTAATATTAGTTTTTCCAATTAGTACTAAAGCAGCAAGTATTAAGTATTCATGGGAAAGGTGGTGCAGTGGAACTTGTGAACAAACATATACACTAAAAATAGATAATTCTTCAAATGAATATTTAAATAATCTTAATCCAAGTTTAACTTTAACAGGTGATGCTGATGAAATTGAATTAATAAATGTTGAAGGAATAGATGGTTGGCAAGCTACAGCTAGACGTGAAGATAATAAAATAATAATGAATTTTACTAGAGAAGATGCAATTAATACAAAAGCTTTTGTAATAGGAACATTAAAACTAAAATTAAAAAATTATAATACTGATTATGCTGCACAATTAGAAATGGATGGCAAAACAATTAATGTATTAAAAGCAGATAAAACAATTACAAATAGTGGAGAATTACAAAATCCATCAACAGGAGCTAAATTAAATATTATTTTGATTGCTACAGGAACAATTATATCAGTTTCACTAATAATAATTGGTA
Source organism: uncultured Bacilli bacterium (assembly GCA_944331865.1). Taxonomy (GTDB): domain Bacteria; phylum Bacillota_I; class Bacilli_A; order RF39; family UBA660; genus Onthocola_B. Next base: position 5,439 of record CALVIZ010000015.1, read on the forward strand.
GAAACAAAAGTAAATTATACAAAATTTAAAACAGAGACTTAAATCTCTGTTTTAATATGTTTTATCAGAAAAAGAATGAGAATAAATAATTGGTTCCATAAATTCTACATAATTTAGATAAATAATACGAATTAAGTACCATAAATTATTAGTATTATCCCTAATAATCAAATGATCTTTTCCAGCTTCTTCAATTATTCCTTCATAGACTTTATTTTGCCAAGCACTACTATCTGGATAAGAAACATAAGCTTTAACTTTTCTTCCTTTATTTAGACGCAAAATATTTTCAATATAACTTTGTTCCATAGGAATATTTACTTCATTAACCGAAACATTCCCTGGTGGAGTTTGATAATTATTAGTTGGAAAAGTTGGATTTTGGTAATAATTTCCGTTCAATTAAGTCACCTCAATTAAATATATGAAAAAAGCTAAAAAAAATAACAATTTTAAAATTGCTAAAAGTAATTTAATGCATTATAATTAATATAATAGGTGATTACATGAAGTTGTTAAAAGAAGAAAAAGAAACCATATTAGAAGGCTTATCATTTGTTTTAGGAATATCTTTATATGCGTTATGTTTTAATTTGTTTTTAATACCAAATGAATTAGTTGTATCAGGATTTAGTGGAGTAGCAATAGTAACTCAAAAACTATTTGGTTGGAACAATCAAGCATTTATATATATAACAAACTTCATATTATTATGGGTTAGTTTTATATTTTTAAAACCAGAAACGACGAAAAAAAATATAGTAGGATCAATAATGTTTCCATTAATGATAACTTTAACTTTACCAATGGCTAATTTTTTAAATGAAAAACTAATCAGAGATGACTTTTTAATAATACTGCTTTTTTCGATAATATTATATGGAGTTAGTAGTGGTCTTATATATCGCAGTGGTTTTTCCACCGGTGGCAGCGACATAATTATGCAAATAATTAATAAATATATAAAAGTCGGGGAATCAAAATCAATGATATTTGCCAACAGTATTATTATATTTATAGGAATGTTAGTTTTTGGATTTAACAAAGGTGTATATTCATTTATAATTCTAATAACATCTACATATTTTATAGATAAAATAATGTTTGGAATATCAGATAGCAAAGTATTTTACATATATACTAAAAAGGTAAGAAAAATAAAAAAATTAATATTACAAGATTTTAAAACCGGGCTAACAATTATACCTAGTCGTGGTGGATATTCTTTAAAAAAGGGTCACATGATAATGTGTGTAGTAAGTAATCAAGATTATTATATATTTAAAGAAAAAATTCTTGAAATAGATCCCAATGCATTTTTAATCATAAACAAATGTTATGAAGTTAATGGTGGGGTAAAAAGAGCCAATTTTCATTTTCTTTAAAAGAAAAATATGATATACTTTAATTGTGATGAATATGAAAAAAATAGTTATTTTTGGTGGTGGCAGTGGCCTTTCACAATTACTTAAAGGATTAAAATTATTTCCTATAGAAATTACAGCAGTAGTAACAGTTGCAGATAATGGGGCTAGCACAGGCAGGCTTAGAAAAGAATTAAATATTCCTGCAGTTGGAGATGTATCAAAAGTAATGTTAAGCATGGCCAACATAGATCAAGACGTAATGGATTTAATGAACTATCGATTTACCAAGTCCAAGACATTAGGAAATCACTCTGTTAAAAACCTTTTACTTACGGCATTACTTGATTTAAAAGGGTCATTTGATAGTGCTATTCCAATTCTAGCAGATTTATTAGATATAAAAGGAACAGTTTTACCATTAACGGAAGACAGTATTAATTTGGTAGGAATTACGGAGGATGGTAAAAAAATATATGGCGAAGAACAAATAACTAAGTGTGCCAAAAAAATAGATTATGTAATGTATGACAAAGATTTTACAGTAAATCCTAAAGTATATGATGCATTAAAAAGTGCAGATTTAATTATATTTTCATCAGGTTCTTTACTAACCAGTATAGTTCCCCATTTAATTGATAAAACATTGGTTAAAGCAATAAACGATGTCAAAGCACCGAAAATGTATGTATGCAATTTATTTACTCAACCGGGAGAAACAGATGATTTCACAGTTTATGATCACATAAAATATTTAGAAAAATATTTAGGAGAAAACAAAGTAAATGTGGTAATAGCTAATAATACAATTATGAGTAGCAAACTAGCAACAAAGTATGCTAGCGAAGAATTAAAAGATCCCGTAATTTTTGACTTGAAAGAATTTAATAATAGTGACATACAAATTATAGCTGACAAATTATTTACAGTGGAAGATGGATATTATAGACATGATTCTTTAAAAACTGCTTACTTAATTTTTTCCTATATAATGGATGGTCTTAAAAAATGACATTTACAACAGCATTAAAAGAAGAAATGTCAAAAAATGAAATAAATATCATAGAAGCAGAATATGAGTTGATATCTTTTTTAAATTGTTTAGGAAAGTTTAGCTCCGAAGAATTAACAATAACATTAGAAAATGCTAGTATAGCAAGAAGAATATACAAAGAAATAAAAATGATATATAGTATATCACCAGTCATAACAATTAGATTACAAAAAAGATTTAAAACTAAACAAATATATATTTTAAATATTAAAGATGATATAAATAAAATAAAAGAATCGATAGATTTAGGAAACAAAAAAGATATAGAAACATTAGTAAGTGATGAAGAAAAGATATCATTTCTATCCGGAGCCTTCTTAGCAGTTGGAAATGTATCTAATCCAAGTACAAGTGGATATCATTTAGAATTTATATTTACCAAAGAAAAATTAGCTCAACAAGTATTAAATCTTTTAAATTATTTTAAGTTAAATGCAAAGAGTATAAAAAGAGGATACAAAATAGTAGTATACATTAAAGCGAGTGAAAATATTAGTGATTTATTAAAACTATTTAAAGCAACAAATTCTTTATTTTATTTTGAAGATATAAGAATATATAAAGATCATAAGAATATGGTAAACAGACTTAACAATTGTGAAATAGCCAATCAAGAAAAAACTTTTAAAACTGGTCAAAAACAAGTTGAAAACATTAAATATTTACAGAAAGAAGATTTATTTAATTTACTTGATGACAAGACTAAAATAGTAGCAAATGCTAGAATTAAATATCCAGAATTAAGTTATCAAGAGCTAGCAGAAATAATAAGTAATGAAATGGACTATAAAATTGGCAAATCAGGAATAAATCATCATTTTATAAAAATTAATGAATTAGTTAATAGACACAAAGAAAGTAGGAAAAATCATGAAAATAGAAAGTGATAAAAACTATGTAATATTAAATGATAATATAGATAATACCTTTATGGAACAATTTAAAGAATATCCAATAATAGAAAATTTAGGATATATTGATTTAAAAAAGAAAATAGAATTTTTTTCATCTAAAACCATTTTTTTTAAGGAAACATTTTATTATTTAAAAGAAGAAGAAAAAGAAGAAATATTAGAATTATTAATTAGACAAAAGATTAATTACATTATAATAACAAGCAATATAGAAGATGTTTTATTTGCAAACAATTTAGTGATATATAAAGATTCAAATATAGTATTAGAAGGAAATACTAAAGAAATATTAAAAAAAGAAAAAGATTTAAAGAAATTAGGATATGGTTTGCCATTTGTTGTGGATTTATCTTTACAATTAAACTATTATGATATATTTGAAAAAGTATACTATGATATACCATCTTTGGTGGAGGATTTATGGAATTGATAGGTAATATAATTGGTGTTATAGAAGAAGCAAAAGAAGATGATTATGCAGGTTTAAAAGTAAATGAAATAGTTACTTACAAAAAAGAAGAAGCTTTAAAAATGGTTAAATTTGATTTAGAAAAATTAGATATACTCTTTGAAAATTTATCAAGCAAAGATAAAAACAAAGTAATATTAGCCAAAAAACTACATGATAAAGAAATAAAGTTAGTTAATTTTTCTAAAGGAATGTTAAAAAAAGACATAGAATATTTTCAAACTTTATTTAAAAAAATAACGAGTTATGGAAGAAAAATAATACTAGTAGACAAAAATAGTGAAATATTTTTAAATTGTGTTGATCACATATATGTAATAGATAAAGAACAAATAATGTATGAAACAAGAACAATATTTGATAAATATTTGAAAAAATATATTGATTTACCAAAAATAGTAGAATTTATTGCTAAAAGTGAAGAACAAGGCATAAGACTAGACCAATATACTGAATTAGATGAATTATTAAAAGCAATATATAGGATAAAATCATGAGATACTTAATTAAACTTTCTTATGATGGTACGAAATTTAAAGGTTTTCAAAGACAAAAAGAGTATAAAAGCGTTCAAGGAACACTTGAAAAAGTATTAAGTGATTATTTTAATGAAAAGATAATTATTAAAGGCAGTGGCAGAACAGATGCAAAAGTTCACGCATTAAATCAAGGCGCTCATTTTGAGATAGCCAAAAGAATTAATAAAAAGGACATTAAAAATATAAATAAATTATTAAATAAAGAGATAAATATAAATAATTATAAATTAGTTAAAGATGACTTTCATGCTAGATATAATGTTATAAAAAAGACTTATAAATACAAAGTATATTGTGGTAAAGATAAACGTAAAGAAGGATATTATTATCAAATAAACTATAAATTAGATATAAAAAAAATGCAAGAAGCAGCACAAATATACCTGGGTACACATGATTTTCATAATTTTGTAAGTGGTTATCGTGACAATTACATTACAACAATATTTAAAGCAAAAGTAAAGAAGAAAAAAGATACAATTGAATTTACATTTACAGGCATAGGTTTTTATCGTTATATGGTTAGACATTTAGTTGGAGCTTTAATAGACATTGGCAGAAACAAAGTAGAAAAAAACGTAATAAGAGAAATGTTAAACAATCCAAAAGTTAACAAAGAATTAAGTGTAGCTCCTCCGGAGGGTTTGTACTTAATTGATATTAAGTATAAATTTTGATATAATTTATTTGGAGTACATATGGAAAGAGAATATAAAATTACAAAACTTGAAAAAAACAGATAAAGATTAAAAGAAGATAATGTTACAGCTAGCAAAATGATTATGTTTACATCGGCATTAGTAACAATAATGAGTTATGGCAATTTTGGTTTGTCAATAAGTAATGTAAGAGAATTTATAACAAGTTTATTAAGTATTGGACTTGCAGGTGTTACAATAGGAAGTATACTATATTTAGTAAAAACATTATCAGAAATGAGTGATATAAAAGCAAATATAGAAAAAATAAATATTGAATCAAATCTTTCTATGATTGATAGCATAAATGAAGAAAAAGATTATTTAATAACTAAAAGAGTAGGATATAATAAAAATATTGCAGAACGCAAAAAAGTAGCAATCAAATCAGGATTATTAGCGGTAGCTTTACATGTAGCAATAAAAATGTTAGTTGTTCCATTTGGGGAAACACTAGATTATGGAAGTGTTGAAAAATACTTAGTAGGTATAGTTACTGCATTTGGAAATGTATTTAAATATATAAGTTTTAGTAGTATGGTAATGTGTTTATTAGATATGGCTAATTTACAAGTGTTGAAAGAAAAAATAGATAAGATATTAAATGAAACTAATTTAGAAGAAAGGAGCCAAAGTAGATAATGGAAATAGAATTATTAGATGTTATAACATTAGATAATAATAAAGAATACATAGTTGGATCTATAGCTAAAAAGGACAATAAAACATATTATTGTTTATTAAACAAAGAAAAGAATGATGATATATTAATATGTGAAAGTAAAGAAAAAGCAACATTAAGGGAAGTAAATAACTCCGAATTAATAAAATCTTTGTTGCCGGAATTTTATAAAAGTATTAAAGAATCACATTTATTAGATGAATTTTTAAAAAATTTACCAGAATTTGAAGAAAATGCTTAAAATCATTTGACTTTTAGCATTTTTTTTCATATAATTTAAATCGGTACATTTTATTTATGTGATTTATTTAATCGTGGGAAAATTAAATAATAAACATAATGAAAGGATTTTTTATGAAAACATTTATGCAAAAAAAAGAAACCGTTGAAAGAAATTGGTATGTAGTAGACGCTGAAGGAAAGACACTAGGTCGTTTAGCAACACAAGTTGCTAGTGTACTTCGTGGCAAACACAAAGTAACCTACACACCTCATGTTGATTGTGGAGACTTTGTAATAGTAATAAACGCTGAAAAAGTTAATTTAACAGGAAACAAATTAGAAGACAAAAAATATTACAATCATTCAGGCTATCCTGGAGGACTTCGTGAAAGAAGCGCTAAAGAAATGATTGAAAAGTATCCTGAAGAAATGGTTGAAAGAGCTATTAAAGGAATGCTTCCTCACAACAAATTAGGAAGAGCAATGGGTAAGAAATTATTTGTATATCGTGGAAGTGAACATAAACACGAAGCTCAAAAGCCAATAGCTTTAGAGATTAAGTAGGGAGGATTTATGAGTAAAAAACAAGAATGGTGTGCAACTGGAAGAAGAAAAAGAAGTGTTGCAAGGGTAAGATTAACTGGTGGAACAGGAAATATTACAGTTAATGGAGTAGCCGTTGATGAATATATGCCATATGCAACATTAGTAATGGATTTAAAGCAACCATTAGTAGCTACTGGAAATGAAAATAGATTTGACATTGAAGTAAACGTTTCTGGTGGAGGATTTTCAGGTCAAACTGGAGCAATTCGTTTAGGAATAACTAAAGCGTTATTAGCATTTGATGCTAACACAGATCAAACTAGAGAAGATAGTTACAGACATATTTTAAAGAATGCTGGATTTATTACTAGAGATCCAAGAGTTAAAGAAAGAAAGAAATATGGTCTTAAAAAGGCTCGTAGAGCACCACAATTTTCAAAACGTTAAACAAATTTCTTTTATACCTCGATATATTCGAGGTTTTTTAATAAATTAAAATGAATAAATATAAAATTTTTGATATAATAAAAGCATGGAGTATAATTATGAGATTAAGTAATGAATGGCAAGATTATGAATGTCTTGATGCCGGGGATGGCGAAAAATTAGAGCGATGGGGTAGTATTATATTAAGAAGACCTGAGCCATCGGCGATGTGGCCGATAGAAAAAGGTAATGAATGGGAAAATATAAGTGGTACTTATTTTCGTTATAAAGATGGTGGAGGCCATTGGGAATTTAATGAAACATTACCAGAGTATTGGACTATTAATTATAAAGAATTAACATTTAAAGTAAGCCCTACGAATTTTAAACACACAGGATTATTTCCTGAACAAGCAACAAATTGGGATTTTATGATGGATAAAATAAAAAATGCGAATCGTAAAATTAAAGTATTAAATTTATTTGCCTACACGGGGGCAGCAACTATAGCATGTAGTAAAGCTGGAGCAGATGTAGTTCATGTTGATTCAGCTAAAGGTATGGTTGCTTGGGCAAAAGAAAACATGTATTTAAGTCATTTAGAAAATAATTATATAAGATATATAGTTGATGATTGCTTAAAATTTGTAGAAAGAGAAATAAGAAGAGGAAACAAATACGATGCAATAGTAATGGATCCACCGAGTTATGGAAGAGGACCAAATGGTGAAGTCTGGAAATTAGAACACAATCTAGCATATTTAGTTCAAAAATGTAGTGAATTATTAAGTGATGAGCCATTATTTTTCTTAATAAACGCATATACAACAGGAATATCAAGCACAGTGTTATACAATATATTAAAAATAACTATAGAAAAAAAATATGGTGGAAAAGTAGACAATGGAGAAATAGGACTACCAATAAGTAAAAATGGTTTAGTTCTACCGTGTGGTATATATGGAAGATGGCAAAATTAAAATACTATATGAAGATAATCACCTTATAGTTGTAGAAAAACCAATTAATATGCTAGTCCAATCTGATAATACGCATGATTTAGATTTACAAACTTTAATAAAGAAATATTTAAAAGAAAAATATCAAAAGCCAGGAAATGTTTATTTAGGTTTAGTCCATCGGCTTGATAGACCAGTCGGAGGAGTAATGGTTTTTGCCAAGACTAGTAAAGCAGCAGCAAGGTTATCAAAATCTATAAAAAACCATGAATTTAAAAAAGATTATATAGCAGTTTTAGATAGAAAAATAGACTACGATGCTACTTTAGAAGACAAAATTCTAATTAAGGACAACAAAGTAATTATAGATAGCAATGGAAAAGTTGCTAAACTAGAATACAAAGTATTAGACATAAAAGAAGAAAAAACTTTAGTGATAATAAATTTAATTACAGGAAGGAAGCATCAAATTAGAATTCAATTTGCTAGTAGAAATTTTCCTCTTTGGGGAGATCTTAGATATAACAAACAAGCCAAAGTAGGTGAACAAATTGCATTATGGGCAACAAAAATAGAATTTAAGCATCCAACAAAAGATGAAATAATGATATTTAAAAGCAAACCAGATACAAGAAAATATCCATGGAGTATATTTAAAAAAGATGTTGATAACTTATAAATTATCAACATTATTTTTATAATAAAAAACAAATATTAGAATAAATATATATTATGAAATATTATTTTAAAATATTATTAGTATTTATTATTGTGTTTTTATTTTTATATGACTTACCAGTTAAAGCTGATTTACCACTGCAAGGAAAAGTAATAGTAGTAGATGCTGGACATGGAGGAAAAGATCCAGGAACAAGTTATCAAAATATATATGAAAAAGATATAAATTTAAAAATAGCTTTGTATTTAGAAAAATATTTAAGTGAATACGGAGCAACAACTATATTAACTAGAAATAGTGATGCTGATTTAAGTTATGGTGAAACAAATCATCGAAAGAAAACTGACTTTGATAATCGGATAAAAATTATAAATAATAAATATACAGATATGTATTTATCTATACACTTAAATTATTTAACAAATACAAATTATTATGGAGCCCAAGTATTTTATAATAAAGATAATTATAAACTAGCAACAAGTATTCAAGAATACATAAATGCAAATTTAAAAAGTGATAGGGAAGTAAAAGAAATACCATCAACTACCTACATGTATGAAAAATTAGAAAAATCAGGAGTATTAATAGAATGTGGTTTTTTATCTAATTTTGAAGAAAGAATGAAATTAATAACAGATGAATATCAAAAAGAAATAGCTAAAACAATAGCGGATTCACTAGTTAAATATTTTAATCACTAGATTAAAAATATGATATAATATCAATCAAGTGATTATTTATGAAGCAAATTAATAGAAATGAATTAGAACTATTATACCAAGATAATTTTGGTAGGTTTTATAAAGCAAGTAGTACTTTTGAAAAAACACTAATATTTATTAATGGTCAGTGATCCTAAAATTCAATACTTACTAAATTGTTTAGGTTTTAAGACACTTAGTAAGAAATTCTATTATGATGAGACATTCCACACACCATATTTATGGATATATGATTATGATATAACAAGCAATAACACTACAAATACTACATTTGCTTATTCGATATATAAAGCAATGAAAGAATACGGATTAAAAAATGTAGATATTTTAGGATTTTCAAATGGTGGAACAATTGCATTATATTGTTCACAATTTTCTAATGTTTCAAAATTATAGCAGTTCATCCTTCAATACAAGGTAGTTTTTTAGTATATCCCAAAGGTTTATTAGAGAGTTTAGAAAATCCATCATTTTTTACCCAAGTATTATTAAATGCATTAGATAAAAGTTTAACCAAAGACTTTGGATATATGCAAGAAAATGTAGAATTGTTAAAAGATTTTATTTATTTAGTAGATAGGGAAAAAATATTTATTACTCATGGAAACATAGTAGGTTCACAAAACAAAGGGTTTCATTTTAATTTTGGAAAATATTTAGCAACGCTTGGATATGAAGCATACAAAGTTGGAATGATGAAGATTATTTAATAAAACATAATATTTCTTATTTATTAGATAATAATGTTGTACATTTTAATATGAATGAAAAAAGAATAGGAGAAGATTACAAATTAATATTAGGAAAAAAATAATAATTCACTTTTTTCTCACAATTTTTTTACATTAAAGACATCAAAGAATAGTATATTTATTGTGTCGTTTGTGATATAATGTTTAAAGTAAAGGCGGTTTGTTGTGTGAAATCGAAAACATTTAAAACATTAGATGAACAAATTGACATATTAAAAAATAAAGGTTTAGTAATTGATGATATTGATAGTGCAAAATCGATATTATTACGAGAAAACTATTTCTTTTTAAGTGGCTATCGACATCTTTTTTTAGATAGTGATAATCGAACATATTTAGAGGGAACAAATTTTAGAGAATTGTATGCAATGTTTACTTTTGACAGGCAAATAAGAAACATAATATTTAAAAATATACTCATTGTTGAAAATAATTTAAAAAGCATCTTAGCATACATAATGAGTAAAAACCATGGTTTTAAAGAAAATAATTATTTAAATCCCCACAATTTTGTTCGAGATTCAAAAAAGAAGAAACAAATTAATGATTTAATCAGAAAAATGCGAAGACAAATTAATGTTAATGGCAAACAACATGCTGCAACTGCCCATTATTTAATAAATTATGGTTATATTCCTTTATGGGTTGTAGTAAAAGTATTATCATTTGGAATAGTTGGTGAATTATATACAGTTTTACAATACCAAGATCAATTAGAAATAGCCCAAGCTTTTAATATAGATGTATATAGTATGATTGAATATTTACCTATTTTAGCAAATTATCGTAATTTATGTGCTCATGAAGACATATGTTATTGTAATAAAACACAAAAAAGTATAGAGGATACCAAATATCATAAAAAGTTATATATAACAAAATCAGATGGTGAATACATATATGGAAAAAATGATTTATTTGCATTAATTATAATATTAAAGTCAATATTAAATAATGATGATTTTACATTATTTATGAACGAAATTAGTTATGAAATAGATCGTTTAGAAGGGAAACTAAAAGTAATTCGCATTGAAAAAGTATTGCATGAAATGGGATTACCTAATAATTATAAAGAGATAGTGAGGATGGATTAAAATGGAAGAAAATTATAATAATGAAAAAGTAAAAGGAAAAAATATTTCTCAAAAAATAGTTACTTATTTAGTAGTATTTTTTGTAGGTTGTTTAGCGATGTATGCAGTAATATATTTCTTTCCCACCACAATTACTGAATCAGTAATTAAAGAAGATAAACAAGTAACTATAACAGATACAGGAATAGCTGAAGCAGTTGAAAAAATATATGATGCCGTTGTAGTAGTATCAACATATAGTAATAATCAATATATAGCATCAGGAACTGGTTTTGTTTACAAAAAAGATGGAAATAATTATTATTTGTTAACAAATTATCATGTAATAGAAGATGGTAATCATGTAACAGTAACATTTACAGATGGATCCGTAGTAGAAACAGAAATAGTTGGATTTGATAAATACCAAGACATAGCAGTATTATCAATAGAAAGCAAAGAAGATTACAAAGTTGCTGAAATTGGGAATAATGAGGAAACAAGGGTTGGGGATACTACATTTGCAGTAGGAGCACCATTAGACAATGCATATTCTTGGACAGTAACTAGAGGTATAATATCTGGAAAAGATCGGATGGTAGAGGTATCACTTGATAGCTCTAATACCAGTGATTATGTAATGAAAACCTTACAAACCGATGCTGCAATTAATTCAGGAAATAGTGGAGGACCACTATGCAATGCTAATGGTGAAGTAATAGGTATAACATCATTAAAACTCGTAAGTAATGGGGTTGAAGGAATGGGATTTGCAATTCCAATAGAAGATGCAATATCTAAAGCTGAAGGTATTATTAATGGAGATATATCTGATTATCCATATTTAGGAGTATCAATGTTAGATTTTGCTAATGCTTATTATACGCAATATTATAGTATTATTAGAAATTCTAATTTAGATAGTGGGGTAATAGTAACTAGTGTTGAAAAAAATAGTCCTGCAGCAAAAGGTGGCATAGAAGCTAATGATATAATCATTTCTATTGAAGGAAAAGAAGTATCTAGTACAGCATATTTAAAATATTACTTATATCAATATAATATAGGTGATACAATAAAAATTGTAGTATATAGAGATGGAAAAGAAGTAACATTAAATATTACTTTAGGAAGTAGTGGGCAAACAACTTAAAATGTTTGCTTTTTTTTAGATTAAATTATAAAATATTACTAGTGATGGAAAATGAATATAACATTAAAAAGAATAAGTGCCTATATAATTGATTATTTATTTATCATTTTGATGATAACATTAGTTAGTCAAATTAAATTTATAAATCCAAAATATGATAAATATATAGAAACTCTAAATGAATATAATGTTTTATATGAAGAAATTTTAGATAATAATATATCAATAATCAATTCAAGTGAATTTACAACAACATATTATAATTTAGAGAAATACGGATTAAGTACATCAATAAGTACAATCGTAATATATCTATTATATTTTGTAGGTTTTCAAAAATGGAATAATTATCAAACATTAGGGAAAAAAGTTTTTAATATAAAAATTGTTAGTGAAAAGAAAATATCATGGTTGAAAATGTTATTAAGAAGTATAATAGCTTATAATTTAATATTTCAAATATTAAGTATATTAGCATTATTTATTTTAAATGAAAACAATTATTTAATTGGGGATATTTTAATCACCATAGTTGGTAACATATTTTTATACCTAAATTTATTTATGATAATATTTAATAAAAAACATTTAGGAATACATGATATAATTTGCAAAACAGAAATTAAGGAAGTGTAATTATGGCAATTGAAAAAGTAAAAGAATATTTTAAAAAATTTAATAAAGAAAAAGATGTAATTGAGTTAAAAGAATCTAGTGCAACTGTTCATGATGCAGCAATAGCTTTAGGATGCGATGAAGCCCATATTGCTAAAACAATGTCTTATATAGTTAATGAAAAACCAATACTAATCGTTTTAGCAGGAGATACATTTGTTGACAATTCTAAATTTAAACAACAATTTTTTTGTAAAGCTAAAATGATACCGATTGATTTATTAGATGAATTAGTAGGACACAAAGCTGGTGGAGTTTGTCCATTTGCTATAAAAGATGGGGTTTTAGTTTATTTAGATGAATCTCTAAAAAGATTTGAATATGTTTATCCAGCATGTGGTAGTAGCAATAGTGCAATAAAATTAACAATTGAAGAATTAGAAAAATATTCAAATTATAAAGAATGGATAGATGTTGGCAAACAAAAAAGTTGATTATATCAACTTTCATTTAATCTTAATCTACCTTTACCCAAAGTTTCAATAGAATATCTTTGATTATAATCAACAATTGAATCTTTTATCATATAATATTTTAATTTTAGGAAAAGAACCATTTGTTGATATATTTGTACAGCAGATTCATAATCATGCATTTTTATTGATTGAAATGTTGGTAATAAGAAACTATTTAAAACTTGAGTAGCTTCAATTGGAGAATCAATATCATCTTCTAAATGTTGACTAATTACTGGTCCAATTTGATCATATTCCAATAATAAACCAATATATTCTTGATGTTGTTTTAAAAAATTTTCTCTAAATTCTCTTAAAGTTTCTAATAAGTCACAATTATCTGGATAACCTAAAATGTTACGAATAATTGTAGTAATATAACAGCCAGCTCTTTGGTATCCTTCCTTACGATTGCTTTTTACAAAATTTTCACAAGCTGGTCTATTTTGAGGGTAATACTTCCCCTTTTTATTACAATATTGTTCGTTTCCCCATTTTACTGGCCCATCTATATCATAAAAAGCACATTCTCCACAATAATTTGCCATAAATATCCCCCTTTCAAGTTGTTTTTTATTTTAACATATTTGTAGATGAGTGTCAAATTTGATATAATGGTTTTATGAGTAGAAGAAGTAAAAAGAAAAGAAATAATAAATTTTTAAGTATAGTATTTTGTATATTACTGGCATATTTTATTTATTATGTTCAAGAAGAATATATAAAATTAAATAAAAATGAAGAAGTAGAGTATTACGATTTTGAAAATATACCAGATTATAATGGTGAAGCATATATATACATAAATAATAATGAACCATTTTTTAATGAAGAAGATATAACAGTTGATAATTTTGAATATTATAGTGATTTAGATGAATTGGGTAGATGTGGTGTTGTTTATGCAAATATTAGTAAATATTCAATGCCTACGGAAGATAGAGAAAGTATAGGTAATATACAACCAAGTGGATGGCAAACAATTAAATATGATATAGTAAGTGGTAAATATTTATATAATCGTTGTCATTTAATAGGATACCAATTAACTGGAGAAAATGATAACGAAAATAATTTAATTACATGCACAAGATATATGAATGCAACAACTATGTTAAAATTTGAAAATGAAGTTGCTTCATATGTTGATGAAACAGGTAATCATGTTTTATACCGAGTAACTCCATATTTTAAAGATGATAACTTAGTAGCTACTGGAGTAATGGTAGAAGCATATTCCGTTGAAGATAATGGTGAAGGTTTAAAATTTAATGTATTTATTTATAATGTTCAACCAGGAATAATAATAGATTACAAAACAGGTGATAGTAAAGAAGAAAAAAGTGATTAAATTTAACCATTAATTAAAAAACACATATAATATTCTAGGTGATATACATGGATAGAGCTTTAAAAAAAGTTGTCATTGATGCCGGACATGGAGGAGATGATCCAGGAACAATAGCAAATGGTATTACAGAAAAAGAATATACATTAAAAATTAGTGAATATATTCATAATAGGCTTGATGAGATGGGAATTCCTAATAAGTTAACTAGAGAAACAGATGTTACCTTAGATAGTACTACAAGACCCAAAAAAGTTCAAAGTTTCTATGGTGGTGGTGATGATGTTATTGTAGTTTCTAATCACATAAATGCCGGAGGAGCGGAGTTCAGTTACCATTACATAATTTAATTGGGTATTTAGACGGCTATATTTGAATAAATAGATTATTAGTACAGTTTAATTAAACTGATGAATTAAATCAAATAAAATAGCGTTTATATAGTAAATAAATGCTATTTTAAAATCTTTTCTTTAAATATTTGATAAATAACAGTAAGAGATATAATATGAAATAAATTGGAGGACGTTCCTTATGAAAAATGAAAAGAAATTTATTCAATAAGAAAATAAATTGAGAATTGAAAATAATTCAAGAACATTGGCTAATTTATTTAAAACGATTAATTATAGAAAAGAGAAAAAAAGAAAAGAACATAATCTTAGATATTTAGGCATTGATTTTAAATTAGAATTAAATAAGTAATAACAAATTATCTTGAAAGTAATGAAAAATATGCCAAATTATGTTATAATTTTACTAAGATTTGCAGTATTTAATCTTATAAGATTAAATACTGCTTTTTTCGTAGTAGGTGATGGTATGAATATTTTAAATTATCATATTAAAATATTAAGTGATGGAAAATTTAAGGTTGAAAAAAAAGATGTAAATTGGTACGAAATTTTATTAAATCCCCAAGAGTTTTATCGCGAAATAGCAGAAATATTGCTTGATGAAAGATCATTGTATTATTTTGTGTCCAATAATAATGATGCCAAAGTATTGCAAGAATCACTTAGTAAAAAGCAGAAGAATAAAATAAATATGGTTTTTGAGGAATTAATAAAAAATCCTCAAGAATTTTATACAAAATACCAAAAAGAGAAAGAATTGTTAGATAAATTAGGAGCAGTAAACAATGATATAGAATTAATACAGTTTACTAAAATATATGGTATAAAGTATCCTAAAAATGGAAGTGACTTTTCAAAAAAGAAAGGATATGTAAAAAAATCAATAAAAAATGAGTCAGCATATGGGATATTTGGTGAGATAATGTTATATATTGTTATAGAAAAATTAATATCAGATCGAAATATTATCATATCAAAATTAAATTATATAACTGCACCAGGTACATATGCACATGGAAGTGATGGTTTGTTTTTAGATGAAATTAATAAAACTTTATATTTTGGAGAAGCAAAATTTACAATTAATATATGTTCTGCACTGGAACAAGCTTTGACAAGTTTAAATAAAATTAAAGAGCGAATGAAGTTAGACCAAGATTTTATTCTCTTACACGAGGGATCATTTAAAAATGGATATAGCTTAGAAATTTTTGATGATAATAAGATTGATGATTTAAGTAAATGTGTGATAGTGTTTGCAATGCATGGTGAAGAATACGATGATGAAGAAATAAGAAATATTTTAAATAATTATGTATCAAAATTTTTTGACATTCTGGATTCTAATGTAAGTATAGAATTAATTAGTTTTCCCATTATTTCTAAAGAAGGATTAAAAGATGAAATATCAAGGCAGGTGACTATGCATTATGATAATTGTTGATAAAAGAGAGAAAAAAATTGAATATTTAAGAAATAAAAACTTAGAAGCATTTTATTCAAATGCTATAGAGCTAAGTCCTGAAAACTTGATGAATCTAGGGCTAAATATGTATATTAATAATAAAAAATATTTTAAGAGAGAAATATATAATATATTTAATCAGTCAAAATTTAACGAACAAAAAGTATTACATCCTCAACAGGTAGAAGTTCTTAATTTTTTATTAGAAGGAAATAATGTGTTATTAAGTGCACCTACAAGTTTTGGTAAAACATTTATTGCTTTAGAATATATGGCGAGAGCAACTTTTTCAAATATTGTTTTTGTTGTTCCAACTTTAGCTTTAATGAATGAGTTGTCTTCAAAAATTAGAAAAAAGTTTGGAAAAGAATATAACATTATTACAAATTCTTTTGAAAATCTTAGTGAAAAAAATATATTTATTTTAGTTCCCGAAAGAATTGATCAAACATTTTTAATAGAAATTACAAAGGTATCTATTGATTTGTTGATTTTTGATGAAATATATAAATTGAAGCGAAGAAATAGTGAAAGCAAAAAAAGTTTAGATAAAAGATTAATATCACTTAATAAAGGCTATTTTGATATTGTTAACAAAGCGAACCAAGTAATATTGTTAGGGCCGTTTATAAAGGAAATAAAATTTGAAAGAACAAAGTTAAACGATAATATAGTTAAATATTACTCAGATTATGCACCAGTGTATATAAAGACATTATTTATTAATGATGATAGAAATGATTTTATAAAGTTAAACATTAATACGAACAGCAGTAAATTAATATATTTTGATAGTCCCAATTCAATATATAAATTTTGTTCAGAAAATGAACTGACATCAAATATAAGTTTGAATAATAGTCTAACAAAATGGTGTGATAAATATATTTCTACAGATTGGTTGCCATCTAAAATGTTAAAAAAAGGCATAGGAATACATCACGGCAATATTCCTACTTTTATGAGAAAGTATGTAGAAAATTTATATAATAATAAAGAAATAGTGAATATGTTTTGTACTTCTACTTTGTTGGAAGGTATTAATACTCCTACTGAACAATTAATTATTTATGATTCAAAAAAGTTAAGTGCATTTCAGACCAATAATTTAATTGGTAGAGTAGGTAGGCTAGATACTTTTAAACAAGGACTAATATATTATTTTGATAAAAACTTGGAACAATATATTATTGGAGATGATAAATATGAAACAATTGAAATAGTAGCTGAATCGAATGAAATAGATGATTTAGAAGAATTATTGTATTTGGAGAAAGAAAGAAAATTATTAAATGAAGAACAACTTCAACGGCTACAGATTTTAGAGAAAAAGTTGAAAAGATATAACAAAACAATTGAACAGTTGAAAAAAACGGATGGATTTAGTATGGAGTCTTTAAATTTATTTTTAGATAATATAGAGAATTTATTTAGTTTATTAGAAAAATTATTTAAATCGATGAATTCTACGAATCCTAAAGAAAAAAAGAATACAACTATTATTAGGTGTAATATTATCGAATTGTTTATGAAAATTATCCCAGATAAAAAATCGTTATTAGTTCAAATAAATAAAGATAGTAGCCACAAAATAAAATCATCCGTTTGCGTAAATTCATTACTTATATTTACCCCAAATAACATATACACTAAAATAAATAAACAAATAGAAAAAAATAAAACAAGATTGAGTACTGAAAAGTTAAATATGTTTGTTGATTATCTTTTTTATCTTGCGTTCGGATATATAAAATATGAACTTAATAAAATTGTTAATTATTGTAATTTTATTTTTGATGAAGAATATATAAATAATTTATCAGAAAGTCGTATGCATTTAATTAAAGTATTAAATGATGAAATATTACGAAGATTCGAAGTATTTAATAGTGATGATAATAAAGTGATTAAAATATTATTAGATATTGGAATACCATATAACGATGCTATAAAAATTGAAAAATATCTAAAAGTTCAACTAGATACAGATAATATATCAACAGGAAAAATATATGATATTTTAGAAGAAAATAAAGAAATTCTAAAAACTAAAACAGATTTGGAAGCAGTTACTAAAGATTTGCTTGATATAATTGTATAAATATATAGGATATAATTAATAATTTATATCACATATAATATTTATAGAAGTTCTTTGAAACTTTATAAATTAAAAGTAAATAAAGAATATATTTTAATAGTATTGTATGTTCTGTTGTAATTTATTAATGTTTTAATGAAAAAGATACTACATATAAAGAATATTTGAAAATGTAAAAAGTAATAATTTTATAAAGTTATTGCATATACTTGTTCTTATAAATATTATCCTAGAGATGTATTTATGTAGGAATTTGGTTTATTAATTAAATATTTTTTATATAGAATAAAAACAATGTTACTTATAATAAATTGTATTGTTGGCACTATTATACAGAAAAACAAATTGATAAATTGAATTTTATGTTTGGTAAAATAAATATGAATTTGTTTCTAAACATAATAGAAATGGTTATGAAATAGTAAGATATTATTGTCGGTAAGTCGATTTTAGAAAAGAAGAAAGGGTGTATTGTTCTAAATGTGATTCTACAGTTATACTCATTTAAAAAGGAAATGGATAATGTATTTATGGTATAGATTAAATATATATAATACCTAATATTTGTAAAAAAGCATAAAAATTTAGTAATGATAAATATAAAACTAATTATCCTAAATGGTTATAAAATTAGAGTTGATTTAAAAATCACTCTTTTTTTATGTTATTTATTGAATAAAATTTGATTTTAAAGTATAATAGTATTAACTAATTAGCTAATAAGCAAATAAGTTAATATATAGGAGGTAGTTATGGCTAAAATTTCATTAGGAACTTTTATTATAAAAAAAAGAAAAAAGGTAAAACTGTCTTCTAGACAATTAGCTTTGGCATGTAATATAACACCCCCATATATGAATGATATAGAAAAAAACAAAAGAATTCCATCTTTTGATGTATTAACAAAACTATCAAAAGAATTAGTTTTGAAAGAAGAAGAAATTTATCAATTGTTTGATTTGGCTGTTGATGATAGTAAAGGTAAAGTTTCTTATGATATTGCTGAATATATAATGAATAACGACGAATTGCGACAATGCATTAGATACGTGAAAAAAAATAATGCTAATATCATATGGAAAAATTTGTTGAAAGAAATGAAACAGGAGGATTAATTATGAAAAAATATACATATATAGATTTATTTGCTGGAGCGGGAGGAATGTCATTAGGGTTTGATAAAGCTGGTTTTAAAAATCTTTTAGCTATTGAATTTAATAAAGACTTTGCCGAAACTTACAAAAAAAATTTTCCTTTACACAAATTAATAGTTGATGATATAAAAAATGTTAATGAAAAACAAATTTGTGATATAATAAAAAATGAAAACGTAGATGTAATAATTGGAGGCCCACCTTGTCAAGGATTCTCAATTGCTGGAAATATTGGAAGAAATTTTATCGATGATGACAGAAATAGATTATTTAAAGAGTTTGTAAGGATTGTAAAAATTGTTAAACCTAAAATGTTTGTTTTAGAAAATGTTGCTGCCATGGAAAAACATAATAAAGGAAATACTATAAAAGAGATTATTTCAGCTTTTGAAGAAATTGGTTATGAGGTAAAACATAAAGTTCTTAATGCAGTTAATTATGGAGTACCTCAAGAAAGAAGAAGAATATTTATTGTTGGCACAATTGGAGAAAATAAATTTAATTATCCTAACGAAGAGAAAAAAATTGTAACTATAAAAGAAGCTATTGATGATTTGCCTAAATTAGAAAATGGAGAGACTAGCGATATTCCAAATCATACCGCAATGAAACATTCACCGCAGATGTTAGAGAAGATGAGTTATGTTTCAGATGGTGGTAATAGAAATGATATACCAGAAGGGTTAAGGCCTAAATCAGGTGATAGTAGAAAATATATAAGATATAATAGTAAAAAACCATCTTTTTGTGTTACTGGTGATATGAGAAAGATATTTCACTATAATCAAAATAGAGCTTTGACATGTAGAGAGTTAGCTAGATTGCAAACTTTTCCAGATTCATTTGTGTTTTTAGGTAATGCTGGTAAAGTACAACAGCAAATTGGTAATGCGGTTCCGGTATTGTTAGCTAATAAAATTGCAATCCAGGTAAAAGAGGTGTTAGATAATGAATAAGTATCCAAAGATTAATTATATTGGCAATAAAAATAAACTAACTGATTGGATAGTTGATAATTTTCCATATAAAAAAGGTACAGTTTTAGATCTTTTTTGTGGTGGCTGTTCAGTATCTTATGCATTAAAGGAAAGAGGATACAGGGTATATTCAAATGACGCTTTATATTCAAATTATGTTTTAGCTAAAGCTATTATAGAAAATAATCATGTAATTTTAAATAATGATGATTTTAATATAGGTGTTTCTAAAAAAGAAATTATACAAAAGCATGAAGAAATTAGATTTTTAGAAAATAGGTTGTATTTTCCAAATGAGGTTGGGGAATTAGCAGAATTAGTATGTAAATCTGCTAAATTAGAAGGCTATAAGAAGTATTTATTTTTATCTTTAATTAGAAGAGCAATGATTCGAAAGATTCCATATTCAAGAATGAATGTTCCGTGGAATCAAATTGTAAAATTAAGAGATGAAGATTATAGTTATGCTAAATATAAAAGAAGAAGAGCATATCATAATTTACCTTTTATAGATCATATTTATGAAAACCTAGATAATTATAATAATTCCGTGTTTGATAATAAGCAAGATAATAAAGCGTTTAACAATGATGCTTTTGAAATGATAGATCAATTGGAAGAAAAAGTAGATGTTATATATATGGATCCACCATATCCAGCAACAATGAATAAGTATGGTGATTTTTATGGCTTATATGATAGCATTTTTAATAAAGAAATAAATTATATTAATTTTTCAGAAAATAATAAATTTTTAGATAATTTAGAAAAACTAATACTAAAATGTTTACCTAAGTCAAAATATATAGTAATAAGTGAAAATAACAAAACTAAACCTTCAATTAATGATATTAGTGATATGTTAAGCAAGTATGGTAAAGTAGAAATTAAAGAAAAAAGGCATCAATATAAAGTTACAAATAAAGAAAATAAAAATGAAACTATTGAAGTATTAATAATTTTGCAAGTTAAAACAAGTAATCATTCTTCTTGATTACTTGTTTTTTTGTTAAATTCTTTATTATAAAACTTGTCAATATCATTTTTGCTTTTTATTGCTTTTTCTTTAAACTTATTTCTATGCCATTCTAAATATTTTAATCTCTCTGGATTTAGAATTTTTTTATCTAGTTTAAAATTACTCATCCAGCACAAAATATCACTGTCGTGTATCTCGTAATCATTTATTAGAACATTTCCATCACTATCAAACGAGATATCGTATTTATCAAAGTATGCATCTATTTGTGAAGATAACAATAGCCCATTGTTGTAGTCATATGCCTCGTCAATTTTTCCTTCTTCTAAGCAAACAGATGAATCTTTGATATGAGAGTGAACTAGACCTTTATAAGATGTTTTTTGAATATAGCAAATCTTCTTGCCATATAACCTTATTGATTCATTGTCTAAATCATTTTTATAGATTCCATATAAAATAGGATCTCTTTTCGTATCAATTTCTATTTCGTTTGGATCTATAAAATGTATTCCGTCATTTTTATCTGCTTTAATATTAGGCATTAAATTAAGAAAAGTAAACAAATAACTAATTTGATTATATTTATTTTCTTCAAAATTGATAATTTTTGAATATTTATATTGTTCTTCTAATTCATCTTTTGTCAAATAACCTTTTGATATTTCGGAAATTCCAGGTGTAACCATTAATGCAATTATATCATTTCTAGATAATTTTTTGTCGGGATGATATGCAAGTGTTTTTAATAAAAAATTAGTTTCTTTGATGTTTGTAAAATCTGTAGTTGTAGAAGAATTAAAACTTGAATTTTCATAAAAAATTTGCGAAAAAATACTTCTTTTTTCTTCTTGAAAAGTTGTATTTAAAAATCTTTTTGTCAAGCTATGATATCCTTTTAAATATGGTTTGACAAACCCTAGTTTTATAAATTGATTAATTGATTTTCTTATTGAAGCATAGTCGCTTTTAGGATATAATTCATAAATTTGATCTTGCAGTTCTTTATAATATTTTTTTTCATATTCCCGATTGGTTAAGTCTTTGTCATCTATAAATTTAACAATAGTCTTTAGAGTATTATTGAACCTTCTATCGTATATATCAGTATATTCAACAGTTAATTTCCAATATGAATCATATTGTTGATTTTTAATTTTCTTTTTTGGTTGAAAAACTTTTGCCATAGTAATGCACCTCTGTAATAATTATAACATGTTTAATTAATTTTTGATTAAAGGTAATTACAAAAAATGAAATTTATAGTATTAAATCTTAATTTTTATCATGAAAAATATATTTTAAAACAGTTTTGTAAAAATATAAATGTATTATTTTATAAAATTAGCTAATAAGTTTATATATAAATATATAATGTTTTTCTATTTAGAACAAAAAATTATAGTAATTATCCTATAAATTTTGTAAAAAGTATAAAAATAGGATGATAACTATAGTTATTTTATTATTATATATAAATGATTAAATAGTGAAACATCCTTTATATCAACCTACAAAGTAGGATGAATTTCGTAAGTACGAAATAAGAATGGCACCACTAAGTTTCCTTATTTTATAAGGATTTTTTTACTTTGTGGCGCCATTTTCTTATCCTGCTTATTTAAGAATGTGATTTTTGTATAAAAAATTAGATAAAGTAGGATAGTTATTAAAATAGGTCTTTAGGTAATTTATCTTTATCAAATTTTTCCATATTTTTGTTTATTACTCTTGATGCCTCTTTTAGTTTTTCTGAAATATCTTTTAAAGTTATTTCTGATGAATAATATCCAGGGTTATCAATTCTATCTATAATATC
>CALVIZ010000016.1 GCA_944331865.1 uncultured Bacilli bacterium
ATTGCTTTATCAACATCTGATTCATAGGAAATATTAAAATTTACCAATTTAACATTTTCATTATCACTATAATTAAAATTTTCAATTGTATAAGTATTCATTTCTGAGTTAGGAATAACTACTCTACGATTATTAATTGTTCTAATTACGGTATGACGCATTGTTATATCTTCTACTGTTCCACTTACACCTTTATCGATACATTCAATAAAATCCCCTACTTCATAAGGACTGCCAGCTACAATGGCTACGCTACCAAAAAAATTTTTTAAACTTTCTTGGGCTGCAAAACCAATTACAACAGATCCAATTCCTAAACCTGATAATAATGTTACTGAAAATGAATTAAATACTTCAAATTCAAATAAACAAGATAAAATAGCTATTGCATAGATTACAAATTTTTTTATTCTTTTAATAAACATTAATAAGGTTGTTATATTCTTTTTCCTTTTGTGTCTTATTGTTTTATTTATTATTTTGTCAATCGTTAAGTTAATGATATAAGATATTACTAAAATTATTACTACTGCTATAATTTTATCTAAATATTTATTAATAAATTCTTCCATTACATCATCTCCATATAATCATTATAACAAATATTATTCTATTTTAAATACTTTTTTTACTAATAGACTAAATATATACGCAATAATTACCATTAATATAACAGTTATTAAACTGCTAGGATTTTTAAAACTTTCTATTAATCCAGTCCCTACTTCACCCCAAAAATATACTAAAAATAGTTTGCTTATTAACAATGATATTAAAAATTTTTTAAATGGCATTTTTACTAATCCCGCTGCAATATTCATTAAAAATGCAGGTGTAAATGGTATTGACATTATTACTGTAATCTTTGGAAGTGACATGTCTTTAAAATAACCTACAAATCTATTTAATAAATTTTTGTCTTTTGCTTTTCTTAATACAAAATTACTAAAATATTTTTTAACTAAAAAATACGATAATAAACAACCTAAAATCGTACAAGTCCAAGATATGATAAATCCTAAAAAGTGACCAAATGCTAAATAATTAATCGTTATAAAGACAAATAATGGTAACATAGGAAGAATAGACTCTATGATAATTAAAAAACTTCCAAATAATGGACCATATATACCAAGATTATCTATTGTATTCATTATTAAGTCATAAAAACTTTCAAATAATTCTTTCATAAAAACCACTATTTATATTATAGTATAATTTAATAAAAATTACTATTTATTTTTTATCTAATTACTTGGGTAACATTATAGCCAAAATATTCTAACATGGCTACTACTTTTTGACTTAAAAAACCCTTATTACAGATTATATAGTATTTTTGATTATAATCTAATAAAACCTTGTAATTTAAAAGAAGTTTATCCGCATATATATTTTTACTATTTGGAGTTGGATTTTTTTTAAAATCTTCGGGATGTTGAACATCTATTAATATTCCCATACTTGGATTATAATCTTCTAGTCTTATTTTTTTCATATTATCACATAATATTATATGTTTTTTTGTTTTTTGATGTTAAAAAAAATCTATTTCTAAATAGAAATAAATTTTATTCATCATCATTAAAGAAATCATCAAAGAATTCATCATCACTAATTACATTGTCGTCAATTATTTTACTTTCACTGTCTATGTTTATTATTGGTTTATTTTCGTTATTTATAGGTTTTGTTTCTTCTTTTGGTGCTTCATCTTTTTCTTTGACTACTTCTTCTTTATTAAATGGAATATTATTAAATTCGTTAATTGAAGTTATTGGATCCTTTTTATTAAAGTTATCTTTTATAAATGGATTGGTGTTAAACTCATTAAATGAAGCAAATGGATCTTTTTTATCTATACTTTCTTGTTCGATTTTTGATTTATTTATCTTTGGCATTTTTATTTCTTCGTCTATGTCAAAAAGTTTATTTTTGTTAATCTGTTTTTGTTCTGCTTCTTTTTTATCTAGTTCTTTGAATTTATTATCTAAATCTTTCATTAGTGCATCTATATCCATATTGCCAAAATTATTATTTTTAAATGGTGATGGTGTTGAGAAATCATCAAATGGATTCATATTTTGCCTTGGTTTAAAAGGGTTTACATTATTAAAGGGATTATCAGCCATGCTTGCCATTTTTTTGCTCTTTTCTTCAGTTACAAACTTTTTTAAATCAAAAATTTCTACTCTTCTTTGATTTCTATTTGGATATGGTTCTTCAACTCTTTCTATTCCCCAATTCATTTTAAAGTCCGGTTCTAACTGTGTTTTAAATGGACTCATTCTAAGCCTAATAATTATTGCTTGAAATAATTTCATTTTTTGTAAATCTGTTATAGATATTAAAGGCCTTGTGGCATTTTTATCCTTTTCGTCAGTAACTTTTACTTCACCACACATCTTGCTTATTTCTTCTAAGGCTTTCATTTCTGTGCTTATCAAATATACTATATTTCCACAATTACCTTTAATAATTTCAGCAACATTATCACCATAAACATCATTTAATTGTGCAAAATTTTGAATAATAAATGTAAATCTTATATCTCTACTTCTTGCTGCTGATACCATGGCATCTACATCTTTAAGTGGTGGCATATTAGCAAATTCATCTAATATAAAATTGGTTCTAACTGGTAGTTTTCCACCATTTTCTTGTGCTGCATCAATTAATGTTTCATAACATTGTTTAATGAAAATTGTCATTAAACTATGGTATGTTTTCTTTTCATCATGAATTATCATAAAAATTGCTGTTTTTCCATCACCAATTTTTCGCATGTCAAAGTCACTATATGATAACATCTCACTTAATGCTTCACCAGTTGAAAATTTTCTAATTTTTTGCCTAAAAGTCGCAAGTTGCCCACCTTTAGTATCTGTTGGAGCATTTATTACTGATGATGCAAATATATATTCATTTGAAGTTTCACCCTTCATATTAAAATATTCTTTAATATAATTGCTTGTTGCATATCTTTCTTCACCAACAGTACTCATTGCATTAATACTATTTAAGTTAACTTCTTCTTCTTTAGCATCCCTAAATAATCCTAATGCTAAACCTGAAAAATAGTCTGCAGAAGATTTTTCCCAAAAATCTGATTCTGATTTATTACTAGGATCATATAATATATTTAATGCTACGTCGTCTAGTAGTTCAATTGCTTTATCTTGGTTACCACTTTTATAATATTTGTATGGTAATGTTAAAGGATTCCATGAATTACCTTTTAGTGGTTCACGAAAATTTAAAACTATTATGTTGTATCCTTTGCTACGTAAATATGCAGCACTATACTTATATATTTCACCTTTAGGGTCAGTAATAATCATACTTTCACCCTTTTTAGCTAGTAAATTTACCATTGGCTTAACTACTGTTTCAGTTTTACCACTACCAGTAGAACCAATTACTAAATTGTGATATTCACCATTATCTATCCACATTTCTTTGCCATTGTTTATAAGTGGTATTCCTGCAGCATCTAGTGTATCACTTAAAGGACTAACTTTTTCTACCTTAGATTGGTTTTTAATGTCTTTTTCACTTGACCATTTAGAATAACCATCACTGGATTTTTCTTTAATAATTAATCCAATTCCATGACTTCCTTTTTCTCTTTTAAAAATGTATGATGATACACTAGCAAATATTGCTACAAGTGATGCGATAAATAAAAATAAAGTTAATGGTAAATAACTACCTGTAAAAGCTTTAAATGGAAGCAATCCATAAAATTTCCCTTCTTGAGCAAAAGATGATACATTTAACACAGCAATTGCACATAAATATAATAATAATATACAGTAAATGCAAAATATCAATAAGTCTTTTGGTTCAATCTTAAATTTCATAAATTGCCTCCTTTCTTTTTTTATATTATACAATAAATAATTGCATTTTAACAATAAATAATCATAATTTCTTAAATTTAATTATTCCTACTATTAATATTAGTATTACTAATATACTAAATGCTCCTACATATACTAAAATCTTATTTTCATTAGCCCAATTACTAACATTTTCTTCTTGAGTATTATTTCCTTCATTTTCCTCAGGTTCTTCTGGAGTTGGAATTGGATTTATTTCTTCATTTTCAAATCTATATTTTATATTTATATCTTTTAATTCTGTAGGGTTTAAATTCCAAGTATAAGTAGAACCATTTATATTATCGGCATTATTTTCTATGACTATTGCATCTTCAAATATTAAATTAATACTTATACTTGTTATTTCATTATTATTAATAAATATTATTGGTTCTTTTAGTGAAATATAATAAAAATCTTCTTCATTAATATATCCAATACTTACTGTTTTATAAACCATGTTTATTGCTCTAGCTCTACTTATATCTTTTAAACCGTATGTATAACGATAATTAAATAAATAACCATCAGATAATTCTTGATAAGTTTTAGTGTAATAGCTATAATTTTCATTTTTGTTATTTGGATCATAATACATAAATTCTTGATCTATATATACTGGATATTCTTCTTTAAATAATGTATACAAACTATTTTTGTCATATATATCGTTTGTGTAAGCTTCAATTGTAATCGATTCATCAAAAGTATCTTCCGTAATTTCCATAGTATAACTTGCAGTACAACCAGTTAATAAATATATTCCAATTATAATAATTAATATTTTAATCTTCATCTTGGCCTCCGCTATATTGTGAATATAAATTTTCTAAACTACGACATTTATAGTTAGTATTACCATAAGATTCATAATCAAGTATTACTCCACCATAACCAGTGTTTAATCTTGACCCAGTTGATTCTGCTACTATGTATTGCTTATTAATATCATCTAAACCTACTATTAACATGATGTGTCCACTATTATATAAAACATCTCCAGGTAAACATACTGCTTCATTAGCATTTAATTTAACAATATTATTTGTATCTGCTGTAATTTGATAAGCTCCAGCAGCATCCATTTCAGTAAAATTGTTGAATTTAAAACCATTAACTATGGCCCAGTTTACAAACCCACTACAATCAAAACTTGTCCAACGATAATTAACAGTACATACCGATTTATCTTTATAAACGGTTGCATAATTTGCACAATCCGTACTTCCTATTTTTCCCCATGATATATTTGTTCCAACGAAATAATATTTTCCACCCCATTGATATGGCAATTTATAACCCATATTAGCTAAAGAACCAATTAATGTAACTGCTGAACCAACTACTGCGCCTCTAGTTCCAACGCCTTCTATTTCTACTACTGATGATAGATAGGAATTGTATTCTTCTACTGAAGACTCACTTGAATTTAATAACTCTTCAATACTTGTTCCTGCTAAAAATTGTAATCCTTGATATAATTCATCATCTGGATTTATTGCATATTCACCATTATACATAAATGTTTGATAAACTGACATAAGTTTTGTATCATCGCCATAAAAATATGTTAAAATTTCGTCTCTAGTCCATGATTCAGAGGCTGATAAATAATATACTCCATGTTGGCTCATTCCTTGACCGTGTGACATATATCTAGGGTTATCTAAAAATACTTGGCCACTCCATTTTGCAACATATTCATTTGCCCATTCAATTGGTACTTTTAATGGTTCTCCTGTTTCATAATTACCTTGACATAAATAATAATATAACCCATCCTTTTCTTCCCAACAAAATGCATCGTACATTGTTGCAAATAATTCCTCATTTCGAGTTAATACTAATCCTTTTGTGTTTCTTACAGCTTCTAGTATTAATTCATCAGTCGTTGGTCTAAAAGCTTGAGCATTTTCATTTCCTTCAATGCTACAAGAATCTGAATTTTTCAAACGATTTAAAGCAAATGTTCTTGCTGCTACAGCAAACACTTCATAAGTTGTTAAATCATTCATCATTCCTACTTCAGCTGCCACTACACCCGCTATATATTCTTCTAGTGGATATGTTCCATCACTACCGTTATCTGTATTATAAACATATATATCTTCGCACAAATTTTCAAGTTCTAAATATTCATATCCACTTAAACCAATATTACTATAATTATAATTTAAACTGCCCCCTAATAAAGATACTAAAAGTATTAAAATTAGAAAAAAGCCTCCAACAATTGCTAAGATTATTAAAACTTTCTTTTTTCCTAAAAATTTTACTATTTTACTAATAAACCCTTTTTTTGTTGTTTGGGATCTATTATTTTTATTAATCTTCATATTTTGATTAACATTACTAGTGTTACTACTTTTTTCACTTTGATTTTCTTTTATTTCCTCTTGTTCTGAGTCATTATCATTATCTTCTAATTTATTGTCAACATTTTCTTCAGTAGCACTTTCTTCATCACTTTCTTCCATTATATTGGAATATATATTATTAATTCTTTCCCTTTTTGCTTCTTCTGGATTTAAAATTAACTTATTGTTATTTTTTTCATTCACCTATTTAGAATCCTCCCCCTGTACCAAAAGAATCCAATTCTTCTTGAGTTAAAATTACTTTTATTTGCATTCTTTTATTTCCGCAAACAAATAACCCTTCTCCTTGATTATAATACTTAATTGCATTTTTTTCTGATTCATTTAAATCTATCAATTTTGCTAAATCGTCTACTGCTTGTTTGCGTAGTTGCATAACTAAATAATAAGATGCATTATCAAATATTGCTTTGCCATGAGTTATAATGTTTGGTGCTGCAAAATCCGTAGGCTGTTGTGTAATAATTATTGTGCCTGTATTATATTTTCTACTTCTTCTTTGCATTTGGGCTAAAAATTCTGCACCCAGTTCATTTCTACTTGCAAGCAAAACATGGGCTTCATCTACCATCATAACTGTATTTATACTACTATCTAAACATAAACCCCATGCATATTTAAGAATGTTAAAAAATAATGCATTTTTAATATTTTCATCGCTATTCATTAACTCTTTTATATTAAATACAATAAAGTCTGTGTTAATAGATAAAGATGTATGTCCAGTAAAATAATATTTAAGTTCATTTACTAAAGGTCTAATTTTTAATTCTAATCTTTCCATTACATCTCTTTCATGCGTTGCATCTGTCATAGATAAAAGTCTACCTTTAATTGTTGCATATACATCAGCAAATGTAGGATAATCTGCACTGGTAAGTTTTGTAAAGTCAGTATTATAATCTATTTTATATCTTTTATATGTGTCTTGTAAAACTTCACTAAACATAGCTAATACATCTTCTTCTATACTTGGAGAATAGTATTTCATAAACGCTTTAACTTGTTGTAAGGTTCTTGTTAAAACTGTATATCCTAATCCTTGTGCAATTTCTTCACTATCGACATCTATTACTACTTCTAATGGATTAATCATACCAAATTCTCCACCTTTACCTAGATCTATAAAATCACCGGCATAGGTTTTAACCATGTCTTCTAATTCTCCTTCAGGATCAACACATACAATTTTTAAACCATTTCTAATATGAGTTCTTAGCAATAATTTTGCTGCAGTTGACTTCCCACTACCAGATGTTCCCAATAAAATTAAATTTGCATTATTACGATTGTTTTCTTTTTGTATTTGATATAAAAATTGATTAAATAAAATTACTCCCCCAGAAATATCCATTCCAAAAAGTGTTGCACTACCTGGGTCTTTAATACTATCAAATACAAAAGGATACATTGCAGCAACAGTTATAGATGGTATAGGAGTTCCTATTCTATTTTCTATGTCTTGTGGAGGAAATATTGGAATTATTGATTTTAATGCTTTTTCTTGTTCAAACATTAAAGCAACAGTTCTTAGTCCCATAGCGTCTAATAAACTTCGAACTTGGATTTTTTTTAATTCTAATTCTTCTTTATTTTCAGCAGTTACCATTAAATGCATTTGAAAGTCAAATATTCGAGCTTGTGTAGCTGCTAGCATTTGAATAAATTGCTCTAACGATTCATAATCTTGTCTAATTTTTTCTTGCATTGTTTGGTCTCTCTCAGTTTGATATCGCGTTTTTAAATCAGCAATTTCTTTATTAAGCATTTTTTGTAATACTGAAAACTGGATAGGTATGTGTTTAATTGCTAATTTTACACCACCTATGTTTGTTATTCCAGACAAATATCCCGGAGGAATACTTTTCGGATAGGATATTATTGTTAAAATTGTTGAATACTTTCCACCAATCACAAATTCTGTAGCTTTAAATTCAATTCCTTTCGGTGCTATTTCACTTTTTAACTTACTCATTTACATCACCGTCCCAAAGTTAATTTGATCTCCACCATTTAAAAAATTATCTAATACCATACGTAAATCATTATTTGAAGTTTGAGTAGATTGTAAACCTGCGTTAGCTAATCCACTTATTATATTGTGTAATCTTTTTTGGACAATTTCTAATCTTTTTTCTTTAAATAGTATATAGTATTCAGTATCTACTATATCATAATCTCTACTTGTAAATAAATTTGCTTTGTTTATATCTTGCATTATCAATTTTCTTTGAACATTGTTTTGAGCGTTGTTGTACATTAATTGTAATTGAGAAACGTATACATCTATATCTACAGGTCTATCTGCAACTAAAAGCCAAAATTCAAAATCGATGCTATTATAAAAATTTTGTAAATTATATATAATATTATTTTGAGTTCCAGAATCTAATATAAATATATTTTTAGGAGCTATTTTTACTCCTGTAACATATGAACCATCTTCAAGTTGAATCATTCCATTCATTATTTGTTTTACAGGTAGCCAATCTTCTGTAAAATTACCAGATATTTGTTTTTCATTCATCACTTGATTCATATCTTATACACCATCCTTTCCAATAATACCTTCTTGGATTAACTAAATAATTTACAATATTTAATATAAATTGTAAAACATTATGATAATGTGGCACAGGCATAACTAAAAGCCCAGTAGTTAGTGCTGGTAATAATATTATTATCATCTCAACTGGAGTAGCATCTTTTATAAGCATTAATAAAAGCAACGATAACGCACATCCAGTAATAAAAAGCCCTAAATCAATTCCAGTGAAATATCCTAATATTAATTGTGATTTTTTTGAATTTGCTGGAATTATATAATTGCTATTCATACCCTTTCATCCTTTCTATTTTTCATTTATTAATTTCAAACAAATCAAGCAAAAATTCTAATAATAATGGTAAAAAGAATATTATTACACAATATATAAATCTTTTCGAAGCTGTTTTACTAGCTTTTTTTAATGCATCTTTATCGTTTGAAACAATAGCTTTTATAAAATCTAAACTACTTAATCCTAATAATGCTATAATCGCGGCATATTTTATAATATCGATTCCTAAAGTTAACCAATAC
Source organism: uncultured Bacilli bacterium (assembly GCA_944331865.1). Classification (GTDB taxonomy): domain Bacteria; phylum Bacillota_I; class Bacilli_A; order RF39; family UBA660; genus Onthocola_B. Next base: position 9,345 of record CALVIZ010000016.1, read on the forward strand.
ATTGGTTGATTTGGGTCATCATCACAACCAAAAATATCATTGCATTTTGCTATCATTACATTATTTGACAAATTATCAAGTTGCAATACACTAGCATTAGCATTTATTTTAAAGCAAAAAAGAGCAAAGCTAAATACAATACTTATTAAAATTAATTTATTAATACTTCTCATAAAATCACTTCCACTCTTTTCTAATTGATTTATCTAGTTAGACAAATAATCATTCTTTCGTTTAAAAATTAAGATTCATTTATCCTATTTTTAAATTTAAAACTAGCAATAAAATTATATCATGAACATAAATATATTACTAGTGTTTAATATCTACTTTTTTTTATCTTCTGGTGGTTTATTTGATGCTACATAACCAACAATTTTTTTCTTTTTTATCATTTTCGAAGTATTTTTCTTTGCTTCTTTTTTGTCTTTTGATTGCCTTATTAATGCATCTATACCTGAATTTTGTGCTTCTAATGGATCTACTTTTTCTTGTTGGATTTCTTGTATTTCTAATCCCAATATATTATTGCTTGATTTTGCCATTCCCTTTAATTTGTCGGCCAATTCATAATCTGTCGCTTTATTTTGGCCACTATCATCCATTATATATACTTTTTCATTATTATCATCCAAATAATATGCATAATAGTTATCATTTTCTTTTTCTATTTTATACTCTACTGATTTGATTTCTCCATTTTCATTTTTTACTCTACATGTAAAACCTTTTCTCTGTATTGTTTCAAATCCGCTTTCCAATTCAAATTTAATTAATCCATCCTCTTTAGATTCCCTAGCAATATAATTATTTATCATTTGTTTACGAATTTCAGACAAATCACATTCAACATCTGCTCTTTCCTTGTCAGTCATTTTATTAATTCTTTCAACAATTTGCTCATATGTTCCAGTGAAAAATGGAATTTCTACCTCTTGTTCTTCACCATTTTCTCCTGTAATTCTTCTAGTTTGTTTATAATTTAATGTGTATTGTTCTTTAGAACCTTTTTCATCTATTTTCTTTTCAGCTTCTTCTTTAACATTACCTGCTATAGATGCAATTCTTTTTCCATAATCAATGCTATCTTGTAAAGTTTTTATTTCATCTTTTGCTGTTGACATTTTTTCTACATTTTCAATTTTTTGTGCTTCTAATCTTTCAATTTCTGCAGCTCCAATATTTATTGATTGATTTGGGGCAATTGTTATATCATTACCTTTTTCGTCTTTAAAAGTTATATTAAACCCATTTTTATTTTCTACACTTTCCATTTCTTTATCTATTTTGCTGATTTCAGCGTCATATTCAGAATCTAATCCTAATGCATTTCGCCATTTATTCTTTTGCATCGCTATAAATATTTCAGGTCTTGAAGCACCTTCATCTTTCAATTGTTTTATTTCTGCTCTTCTTTTAACTTCTGCTCCTATTCCTCTTAAATCTTTATTTTTCCATGCTGCCCTTGCTGCTCTTATGCCTGCAAGCGGATTTCCATGTCCAGCAATAGTTCCACCAATCGCAGCTGGAATAAATGCTGCTTCTTTAATTCTATCCATAAAGTTTGCAGAAAAATTACCTGATTTTATACCAGTAATTTCAGATATCAATTCTGGGAATTTTCTAATAAATATAATTATACCTAGAATTAATATTACTCTAACTAAAAGATAAATTATTGGATCACTAGTTTGATCAAGTCCTTGAAACAATCCATTCATGATTGATGGTACATATGAAAAAGCAAAAATAGCAAAATAAAGTACCGCTATTCGAATAAATACCTCAGCATATGTTGATAAGGTTGCTTTAATCCAGCTACTAAACACTTTAGATAATGAAGGAATTACTCTAACTATTATTGGTAAAGGAGCAATTATTTCATAAAATGCAAGCTTTACTGCTCTTAGTCCTAAATCCAAACAATATACTAGAATTATATATGCCATTATTCCACCCATAATTGTTGATATAAGCCATATATATGATATTTCTTTGTCTACTATGTTATCACTAAAAGCAGTAAAAACCATAAATTTCCCTTCAGTAGTAACTTTTTCATATGCTTCGTTCAATGTTATTTCTTCATCATTATACTCTGCAGTAATATCATTACCTGCTGAATTATTTTCAATATCGCTTATTGTTGCTGATGCAGGATAGAAAAAGGCTTGAAATGTATCAACTGCCATTTTATTTCCATAGCAATCTATGCTATTTTCAGCATTGGCACAAAAATTTGCTGAATCATCATTTACATCAGTTAAAATAATTTCTCCTATAGTATCATTTTTTAAAATTGAATTTTGAAACGAAAATAAAACATCAAATGCTACCGGAACCAAAACTATCATTGCCAATGATGTAATTACGTTCACAATTATTTTTTTTCCTTCACCAAAAATTTTATTTTCATCAGGATTAATCACTAATAATAAAAGTTGGTATGAAAGTATAAATAAAGTAATTACCCCTATTATAACATAAATTCTTTGCGATAAACTTGTATAAAATTCACTTTTAAAAAGTTGACAAGATGCTAAAATATTAAATACTTGATAAAGCCAACTAATTAAACTATATATAATACTATCAAGTGATAATAAGATTTTATAAAGGATATTAATTATAGAATCACCTATTATACTACTTGTTGTAAATAGAAACATATAAAGACCTCCTTTGAGATTTATCATGGTTTTATTATAACATATGGCCGACAATTTCTGCAACATAACATTATGATTTTTTCCCATAAAAAAGCTTATTTTTTAATTTTAAATATAATTTCATAAAATTATTATATAACTTTTTTTTAAATACTTAATAAATGTAAAAAAGATTGTTATGAAATTAATTTTTTTATTTCATAACAATCTTTTTTACATTTTGTTCATATACTATATCCGCAGCATTACAAATATTTGTAGAATGAGTTACAATAATTACACAATTATTTTCTTCATGAGCTAATTTTTTAAATATTTCTAATATTTCTACTTCTGTTTGTTTATCTAAATTTCCTGTTGGTTCATCAACGATTATAATTTGAGGATTATATGATAAACTTCTAGCAATTGCTACTCTTTGTTGTTCTCCACCAGATAATCTTAAAACTTTTCTATCAGCATAGCTACTTTTCAATCCAACCTTAGGCATTAATTTAATTATTTTTTCCTCTTTATTATTATATTTTTTACCACTTGCATCCATAGATAATATTATATTCTCTGCAGCAGTCATGTATGTCAGCAAATTATAACTTTGAAAAACCATTCATAAATCACCATTTCAGTATTTATCTAAATTAACATTTATTAAAAATTGTAAAATTTCTATAGAATATGCTATACTTTTTATAGAAAATTAAATTTAGTTTATAGAGGTGTGTTAATGATTAATAATGATGGTTTTAACAAAAAAATTATTTTAGAGTTAACTAAATATTATAAAAAAGATTATAAAATAGGTTGCATAATTTTGACTTTTATAACAGCGTTATTAATCATTTTTTTGTTTTTATTAAATATTGGCTGGTATGAAAAATTGGGTTTATATATCTTTTGCATGTTATTTATAATAATGTTTATATATTTTATATTTGTAATAAATACAAAAGTTGAAATATATAAAGGAATTATTACTAAATATTACATTTTTAAAATAAAAAAGGTTGTAGGTAAATTATCTGATATAACTAGTTTTAGCACTTTTAATAAAAAAGCAATTGTTTATAAAAATAAATTTCAAAAAATGTTTTCATTTGAATATAAAATTAGCAAAACACACAAGAAATTTTATCAATATTTAATGGATAATTTTAATGATGAAATACCTATATATAGATATAAACCAGTATATATAAGTATTTATATAGTCATTTTATTATATAGTTTTTTTATATTTGGTTATCTATATTTTATAAACCAATATTTTTTACTATTATGTATTTTAATACCAATAACTTTTTATTTTTTAATTAAAAAATTAAATGAACCTTGTTTAATAATTAATGAAAAATCTATTATTTATAATGTTTTTTTAAAAAGCAAGCATATAAATTTAAACAATGTTACTAAAATTAAATTTGAAATAATTAGAAATTATTTTCATCCAGATCGAAGTAGTATAAATGTAACTGATAAATCATATCATTTTATTTTGTTTAACAAAAAAAACAAATTGATTAAAGTAAGAAATATTGCTATTGAAGATATTAAATAGAATTGAAAAATTATTAAATAATAAGAACATAAAAATTGTACGACGCTAGTGTTAGAAGAATAATTAAATTAATTTTAATTATTATTGAATAAATACTTACATATTGTCCTTTACATCTTGATTTGACTCTTGAGTAAATTTAGAATATTCTTAATTATAATTACCAACAGATATCGTTGTTTCCATATAATAAGTTATTATTTCTTCCACTTTGTTATTTATTAATATTTAACCACTCAGTAGATTTAATAATTTTATCAAATTTGTTCTTATTATGATTATATCAAATAATATATAGAAAAAAATTAACCATAAAGGTCTATAAAAAATACCCATAATAAATCTAAATATGACATATAAAATATTTAAATTAAAGAACCTATATTAGTCGTATTTTTTATTTAAAAAGTTTCAATATTAATTTATTTTTAAAGATTTTCTATTTATAAAAAAAGATTGCAGAATAGAATACAATTAAAAATGAAACTTAATACTTATAAGTAAATTTAAAGGAGGATTAATATTTGGAAGATATATTAAATAATGTTTTGACTTTAATTAATGATGCAATGGGTTATTTAAGGTTGTTTGTCATTGGTGGAACAGTTTTTTTGTTGTTAAAGATTATGCTTTAAAAATAGCTAGTTCTGATTATGATCAAAAAGCATTAATAATTACAAGCAATGTGCTTGAAAGTATTGGGTTTGAACAAAACATAGATACAAGTGAAAAAGAAGAGATTCTTATAATTTGTCTTTTTGGTATAAAAATGAAGGAATTATTGAAAGTGGTAGTATACATTCATTTCTCAAAACGAATTGTATGATACGGAGCCTACAAGCATAAATTTAAATATTCATTCTAATGAATGGCAATATTTTAATTCTACTTTCATTGCTGATACGGATTTTAAGTCAATTAATTTTAGTATAATGTTATCTCTAGAAGAAAATTTTTAAAAACAATAAAGATAAATAATCAAACAACGGCATCAAAATATGCAATGTCTGGTAATTTTAATAATTTTAATGATTATAAAAATATGAAATACAATAATTAAAAAAATAAATATATGAATTACAGGAGATATCATTAATGTATTTAATACCTAAAAACATAAAGATAAAAAAGGAAATATTTAAAGGCTTTGATATAATTGAAATTATAATAATATAGTATCTTTTAGAATAGTTTTTTATTTCAATCGTCAGTAAATGGATTAAGATTAAAAATGTTTCTTTTTATAAAATGGTAGCACACCATTTATTATTTTAAAAAAATTTATACAATATCAAAAAAACCAAAAAAATATAAATTAAAACTATAAAATTTAAGTTATAAGTGATATAATTGTCTAAACAGAAAGATATATAATAATTTGTTGAATGTAGGAATGATTATGAAAAAAAAGATTTTAATAATTTCATTGATAATATTGATTCCATTATTAAGCTTTATAATGTATCAAATTGTTAAATATTTAGATTATAAAAGTTCGTTATCTAGTTTAGAAAAACATATATTTACTAATAATGAAACAATTATAACAACTTTAGAATATAACAATAAAGTTTATGTAATTTCAAGATATTATAATGATTCAAGTTCTTGGAGTGATCTTAATTTATTATTAAAAAGCAATGACATTTATTATGTTTTAGAAAATATAGTAAAATGTGATACAGTTGATGATGGATCTAATTTATATGTAAAAGATAATACAATTTATATACATTGCATTGGTCAAGCTGGAATTATAGATAAGTATATACTAAATGGTATTGATGTTGAAAAAGAAACTATAGTTTTTAATTTCAAAAATACCCCTAATATTAGTCAGTTACATATAGGTATAGATAAAGTTGATGATAAATATATCTACTTATCATCGCCATTTAAAGTAGATAATACAATTAAAGATAAACCTAATGTAAAATGTTCATTTGAAGATAAAATATGTATATACTATTAAGGAATACAAACTATAATCTTCCTAAATATACTAGTGAAAATGGGAATACAGTTTTTGATTTAACAAGTAAATTACAATTTATAAAACTAAATTATATGATTATTAAATTAAGATAATCATTTTTATATAAAAGAGATTAACATATCACTGATTATTGAGCTAATATTATTTATTAGTCTTTTTTATATTCTGCTTGTGTTGTATCAAATAGATGTTCCAGAAAGAAGGAATTACATATAAAAAGTTTAAAATTTAATAATAAAGAATTATTTTTTAAAATTAATGGCTATTTACATAACAATAGATTAGCATTTTATGTTATATAGAGAATGAACTAATATTTGATATTATAATTAATTTGCCTGAGGAGTCTATAAATTCTTGTGATGAGGTATTTATTACCTCAATAAATAAGGATTGTAGTTTTTATGAAGAACTTATTAATTGTGGTATTATAAAAGAAATAATATAGAAAAAGTTCCAAATAAACACGAATAGCAATTAATTTATTGCATAAAGTAGGAACTCAAATATGTCATTTTTTAAAATATTTTAAAAAAGGCAAAATTTATTTTTTACCTTTTTTAACAATTACATTAATCATCTCATAACAAATTTAATTATATGTATATAAAATAGAATTAATTCTGACTAATTTATTCAATAATAAATTCCACAGCAACATTATATTTTTTAGGATTATCTTCGGCAGTAACATCTTTAACAATTCTATATTTCCCTGGTTCGAGTTTTCCATAATATTTTTCCCAATTCAAATTCATTTCTAGAGAATCACCACTAAAAATTGCTAAAGACTCCATAGTGGTTACCATATCTTCTTTCATTGATAGTTTATACCAACTTTCATTGACATTTTTATCTATTCTATATTTTTGACCTGTTGAATAATCAACTTCTGTATTGTTTGTAATTACAATAGTAGTGCTAGTATTAGTTAAAGAATTTTCTTTTATTGTCATGGTTATACCATCAATCGTTTCCAATTCTGCTAGTGCTTTACTTGAATTATTTATCATAGCTAATATTATGAGAATTATAATACAAATTGAAATAACAGCAAATACAATCTTTTTTTTCATAACCCTATCATCCTTCCTTATTTAACTCTTCTATTATAATTATATCATTTTTTTTGAATATAAAACAACTATTGTTTTATATGTTAATTTAAATTTGAAATGTTATATTTCAAATTTAAATTAACAATTTTCTTAAAAATAGACAATGTAAAGATATTTTGATATACTAAATTCAGGTGAAAGTTATATGAAAAAAATTTTAATACTTTTTTTAATATTTATAATTATATTATCTGGGTGTAATAAAGAAGAAAGCATTTTTAAATCTCAAGAAGAAATTGATGCATTGAAAATAGAAAAAGAAAGAAACAAAAAGGTAACCGATGAAATATCAAATATTATAAAAAATACTATAAACTTTAACTATTCTTTCATATACAATATTTTAACAGATGATATAAAATATAATTACGAAGGGCAAAAGTTTGACACCGTAATAAAAGGAAAATACTATACTGCTAACAAAAACATTAATTATCAAATAGAAGATAATAAGATTTTTGATTTAGACAATAATATAATCATATATGATCTTTACAAAAATATCGATTATAGTTTAATAGATTTAAATAGTTATATTGATAAAATTAGGACTTATACATGTACATTAAATAAAAGTTCGGCAATATGTCAAAAAGGCAATAATACTATTACTTTTGTTTTTGAAAAAAATTATATTACAAAAATTGAATTTAACAATGGAGCAAATATTGAATATATTTTAAACTATAATGACTTTAACAATATTAATTATATAGAAAAAGTAGATTATGAAGAAAACAAAATTGAATATCAAAAAAGTTCCACTATTGATGAACAAACTCTTCACGATGAACTTGGACAAATATATTATGTATATAATTATTATATTAAAAATGCAACTATGGAAATTAATGGAGAAAAGAAAAATATAATTGATATTCCTGAAGCCTTTGAAAAAGCAATGTACAATTTAAATTATGATAATTATATTTTAGAAAATATAAATATAAAACAAATAAATCATTATATATTTGATAATAATTTTAACATAATTACTATAAAAGATGACGAAGATATTTGGAATTATTATTTAACTAGTGATGAATATGTCAATAATATTTTAAATGAGTACATTAGTTTTGATTAGCCATATTATCCATTGGTAAGTAAATTGATATAGTTAATATAAATAATTAAAAAAATTATGAATATTTACTAAAATATAATTTTAGTTTTAGTTATAAAACAAAGTGACTGAAAAAAAATAGCATTGCAGTCACTTTTTATTTTCTTTTTAATAGCTTTATGTTAAAAAGTATGATAATATAGTGTTAATTAAAAGCGTTTAAAATATATCTAACAATAAATATCCTACTAGATAAAATTGACAAGTAAAATTAAAAGCACTTTACATTATTACCTATGTAAAGATGACTGTGAAAATATTGTTTATGTTGCCTAACAAATTAACAAAATTTTCTAATTCTTTTTCAATTTTTGGTGGCAGAGCAGAGCCATAGTCTTCATATAAAGCTCTTATAGTATGATAAATTACCAATTGGTATTCATTAATTTCAATCGTTACTTTCTTCATAATTCCATCCTCTCTATGTGAATATTAACTCTTTTCCTAACACATAGCAAGTATATTATGAAACAAAACAATTACAAAAATAAGCAAACAATAAAAGAAAATTTTAGATATTAAAAAAACGATTTTCCCCTTATAAATCAAGGAAAAAATCGGAATTTTTTCTGGCAGGGGCGGAGAGAATCGAACTCCCATCAAAAGTTTTGGAGACTCCTATGCTACCATTATACCACGCCCCTATATCTGAACTGGTAATCAAATTATATCATATGTAATAATAATTATTCAATAACTTTTGTTTATATTTGGCATAAAATAATATAGGTGATTTTCATGATTATTAGCTACACTGATACTGAAAAAAAATTACTAGCCCAAATTATGCGTGCTGAAGCTTTAGGTGAAGGCGATTTAGGAATGCTTATGGTTGGTAATGTAGTAGTAAATAGAGTTTTAGCTGATTGCCTTACCTTTAAAAATATAGATAGTATTACTGATGCAATATATCAACCTAATCAATTTGTAGGAATAAATTCTTCTTTGTTTAATGCATCTCCTACAACTCAAGAAAAAAGATTAGCTGAACGAATTCTTAGAGGAGAATATTATCATCCTGCAACTAATGCTTTATGGTTTTATGCTCCTTCTAGTGGTAGTAGTTGTAAATCAAAATGGTACGATCAAGATTTTGCTGGAAGCTATAAAAATCATTGTTTTTATAATCCTGATCCAGGAGTATGTCAACAAATTCATTAACTTGCAAAATATTTATTATAATGTATAATGGTATGCATAGTTGGTGATAACATGTATTATACATATTTTATATTATTTATAATATATTCTTTTATTGGTTGGATTATTGAACTAGGCTTTTCTTACTATAAAACAAGAAAAATTATAAATCGTGGTTTTTTAATTGGCCCATATTGTCCTATTTATGGTATTGGGTGTATTCTTTTAGTATTTTTATTATCTGATTATGCCAATAGTGTTTTGGCTTTATTTGGTTTATCCGTAGTTGTCTGTTCAATTCTTGAATATTTTACCAGTTGGCTAATGGAAAAGATTTTTAATCTAAGATGGTGGGATTATTCAAATATGAAATATAATATTAATGGTAGAATTTGTTTAGAAACAATGGTGCCTTTTGGCATAATTGGAGTTATTATTGTAAAATATGTTAATTCATATTTTTTAAAAATAGTTAATCTTATTAATTCAAATGCTTTAGAAATTATTGTTATTGTTTTAGCTTGCATATTTTTTATCGATGTAATTATTTCATGTAATATTACTTTTAATTTAAAATCTGTAATTAAAAATGTTAATAAAGATTCTACTGAAGAGATTAAAAATACAATAAATAAATTAATTCGTAAAAATTTATTTGTTTATAGTCGTATAGTAAATGCATTTCCAAATATGGCAAAAAGGATTAAGAATAAAAATGTAAAGAAAAAATCTAAAAAGTAAGTTCATTTATTTGTAACTTACTTTTTTTACTTATTCAAATTCTTTGCTATGTTCTTTAAAAAAGTTGTTGTATACTTTTACATTTTCTAACTCAGTCCACTTTTTTACTTTAACAGGAATAATATCTAAATCATATATTTTAGCATCCTTTAATGCTAATAAAAATGGTGAATGGGTTGCTATAATAAATTGACAATTATAAAATCTAACTGATTCTTCAATATATGCTTTTAATTTTAATTGATTTTCTGCAGATAAACTATTTTCAGGTTCATCTATTATATATATTGCATTTTCTTTTATTTCTTTTTGCCAAAATTCTAAAGCCGTTTCTCCATTTGATTCTTGTATAATATTATTAGTTTTAAGTTCTGTTCTAACATATTTTGATACTGTCATATTGTTTGCTTCAACTTTCTTTTTTAGTTCATCATATTCATCAATAATAGAATTATAATTACTTGCTGGAGTATATCTTTTTTTATAATATTCTTCAATTAAATATGCTTTTCTTCTATTTATGTTAGAGTTAATAGCTCTTAAATCTAATAAATGGTCAAATACATCATCACTAGATATATATTTAATCTCATTACAATTTATTTGATTAATTAAATCATAATTATTATCACATAATTCTACATATTGATAAAAAAATTCCCCGTGTTTATTGCTATTCCTTTTTGTTGCATGCAATGTTTCACTAATTATATTTAATATTGTAGTTTTTCCCGATCCATTTCCACCATAAAAAATTGTGATAGGTTCAAAATCTATAATTTCAAAGTCTTTTGTAGGAAATATTTTTAATGGATAGAAACTATTATGTATATTTTTTTTAGCTTCTATAATTGAATATTCTTTATCTTCATTTAATAATTTAAAATTTTTTAAATATAACATAGTATTCCTCCTTAAAATTTATTTTTATTATATCATATTTTAATTGTGCTTACTTTTATTTTTTTGTTTTATTAATATCACTTATACTAATTTTCTAACAATCAATTTTGATAGTTATAATATTAAATATTGAAAATTTATTAAAATTTTATTTTTGTAATATTTGGCTATAATAAGATTGAAAGGATTATAATATGCTAAATGTTTTTATTTTAATTTTTTTTATTTATTCTTTTTTGGGTTGGATACTAGAAGTAATATATTCTTTTTTTCAAAAACACAAGTTTATAAATAGAGGTTTTTTATTAAGTCCAATATGTCCCATATATGGATTAAGTTCTTTTTTATTATTTTTTATTTTGGCTAATTTTAAAAATAGTATTTTTTTGCTTTTTATATTATCTTTAATTATTTGTTCTTTTGCTGAATATTTTATAAGCGTTATATTAGAAAAATTATTTAATTTAAGGTGGTGGGATTATTCTAAAGAAAAATTTAATATTAATGGTAGAGTTTGTTTAAAAAATAGTATTGCTTTTGGTATTTTAGGAGTACTTGTAGTTAAATTTATTACTCCTTTTTTATTAAAAGTTTTGTTTACGTTAAAAAATAAAACTATTAATTTTTTAACTATATTTTTAATAATAATATTAATTATTGATTTAATTATTTCTTCATATTTTAGTTTGAAAATTAAATCTAAAAAATCTAATAGAGATTCTACAATAAAAATTAAAAACACTATTTATAGTAGAATTAAAAATTTTTTTCATTAAAAAAATTATTATTGTTTATGGCAATAATAATTTTTGACCTATAGATAAAAGAGTTGTAGATAAGTTGTTTAAATTTGTTATTGCTGATACTGTCGTATTAAATTCTTTGGCGATACTATATAAAGTATCTCCCTTCTTTACTGTATATGTTATATATGTTTCATCATTCGGTATTTTTAATACTTGATTAATACTTAAAATATCACTAGATAAATTATTCAACGATTTTATTGCATCTACGGTTGTTCCATATTTATTAGCTATTGCATATAGTGTATCTCCACTTTTTACAACGTATGTATTATCATTTGATGCTGAACTTGGAACTTTTAAAACTTGACCAATTGATAATGAATCCGTTGTTAAGTTATTGATTGATTTTAAATTATCTACAGTTGTACTGTATTTATTAGCTATTGCATATAATGTATCTCCCTTTTTTACTATATATTCATTTGTACTTGTTTCCGCTTCTTTTTTGGGTATTAATAGATTTTGACCTACACTTATTAAATTACTTGTTAAATTGTTTGCCTGTTTTAATTCATCAACAGTTAAGCCATATTTTTTAGAAATACTCCATAAACTATCTCCACTTTTAACTGTATAGTAATTTGAATTTGAAGGGGCTTGATATGTACCACCAGCATATTCCACTATTGCTTTTGTTACAGCTTCTGCTAAGTCTTCCCAGTTGTTTTTTAATTGACTTACATCATCTCCTGTTGAATCTGCAAAACCATATTCTACTATTACAGTTTCATTATTTGGTGTATCCCTTAAAATATAGTAATAATCTTTGGCTGGATTACTTGGCAGTCTTCTTTGATAATATTTTCGAATATTTTGGCCAGCTGTTTCTAATTCTTTAGCTATCTTAGCCGAAAATGTATCATCATTTCTTAAAGCATATATTATTTCAGCACCATCCCCACCTGCCGTGTTCATTTACCATTAGTAATTATTTTATATCAATTATATTATTTTCTTTTAAATATTGATAAACAGTATTTGCTGATTCCTCAATGTTTTGATTTGCAATACTTATTTTAGGAATATCCTTAAATTCTTGATAACTTGCTACCTGATCCCTCTTTATTTCTCTCATATAATAATCCTTATGCCTTTCTTTGTATTCTAAAGCATCCTCCCCTTCAAGAATTAATCTATCATAAATTGCTTCTGGTGTATCTATAATTTCTATTGATTTAGTGTTAGTCATTAATAATTCTTCTACTATATTTTTTGAAAATATAGGTGAAACTGCCATTATAAAACTTTTTTCACCATTTTCTATTATATTAAGCATTATTAGTTCTTTAATATCGAATCTATTATAATCATTAGGAAATTCTTCTTGAAATAAATCTATACTACCATATATTTTAATAATTTCATCATCTATATCATAAAATTTACAATTAATTTTTTTTGCTAATTCTTTTCCTATTGTTGTTTTTCCAACATTAGATATTCCCCATATTAATAATCTCATATCTATTCACCATGTTCATATCCATATTTAATTTTATAAAAATATCTTCGTACACGTAGATTATTCTTACTTAAATCAAAGTTTCTGTAATCATATATTTTACTATGCCTTCCATCCATTTCTAATGCATAGTAGTCTGATTTACCCGTTTTATCAATATTATCAACAACCTTTTTTAATTCATCACTAGTAATATCATCAATCATACCAGAACCTTTTCCATCTATAATATATGGATAATGCATTCCATTTCCTTTTTCGAATTCACTAGAGCCTAAATATGCAATTTTAAATGTAGTAGTTGAACCTGTATCATATTCCATTATCATAGTATCATTTTCTTTTAAACCAATACTACTTAATTTAGTCACAACAGCATTTATAGGTGGAATTTCACTATGATCATCTTCTATACAAACCCAACAGTCATATACTTTATTCTTATAATTAATTGAATACAAATGATAAGCTAACGATTCAAATGATGCAAGTATACTATATGCCAAGTCAGCAATAGTCCTTTTATCTGTTATTTCAATTTTTCTCCAAATTTTAGTTTCTAAACCATCAATTTCAACTTTGAAAGTTAATACTTTTGTCATACCAGCACCTCACTTGAAGAATATTATACATTATTTTTACCTTTTCTGCCATATGGATTCCTTGCTAAATTCCTATTTTCATATTTAAAATTTATTTCTGGCACAACATCATATTTATATTTAATAGTAATGTTTCTGTTTTTATCAATTACTATTCTGTCTATCAAAGTATCAATTAATTCTTTTTTAGGTTTATTTAAATCCAATAGTTTTTTAATTTTTTTTGTATAATCTGGTAAAACACTACTTTTATTTTTTATTTTATATTTTTTTACTTGTTCATTTTCAATACTTTCATTTATCTGTTTTAATTTGTTTTCCGATTCACTAGCTAATACCTTATAAGTATCTACAGAAATTGCACCATCACACCTATCATTATATAGAGTTGTTAATCTATTAGTTATTTTATCTTTTTCAATTTGTAAGTCCTTGATAACTTTATCTATATCAGTTGTTTCTTTATGAATATTTTTAACAACTTCATTATTTAATTTATTTACATCAAGTTCTTTAATTAATTTAGATACTGATCTATTAATTTGTTCTAGTATTTGTTCTTCTAAATAATTATATGGATAAAAATGTGAATAGCATCTTCCTCTTACTGGATCTCTAGAATATCTATTACAATTAACTGACCAGTAATCTAATTTTTTTCTATAAAGAACTGTTAGTCTATTTTGACATTCTTTACAGAATAGTTTTCCTTCTAACAATCTTTTTTCTCTGTTTGTCTTAACTTCATAATTTCTAGTATTTCTTCTTCTTAAAGTATTAACATAATTAAAAGTATCTTTATCTACTAGTGCTTCATGTGTATTTTCAACTATTATCCACAACTTTTCATCTAAAGTTATTTTCTTTTTTGATTTATAATTAACTTTTGTTTGAGTATGTTGTACTAAATCACCAGTATAAATTCTATTAGATAGAATCTTTTTTACTGTGGAGATATTCCAATTATCTCTATCAATTAATCTTGATGAATAATTAGTCTTTTTATAGCAACTTGGTGTTGAAACTTTTTCTTTATTAAGTCTATTTGCTATTTCTGTAGGTCCAATTCCGTCTGCTCTCCATTTGAATATTTTTTTTACAATAGGTGCAGTTTCTGGGTTAGGTATTAAGTGTCCTTTATCTTCTGGATCTCTCATATAGCCAAAACATGGCAAACTTCCAACAAATTTTCCATTTTTTCTTTTTTCATTTAATACATTTCTAATCTTAACAGAGTTTTGCTTACTATAATAATCGTTACAAGCAATTATAAATGTAGATGAATCATTACTAGCTTGATTTTTGAAACTATCATAAGATTCTAATATAGAAATAAATCTTATATTATTCTCTGGAAAAAATGTTTCAATATAATATCCAGTCATTACATGATCTCTACCTAATCTAGATAAATCTTTAACTATGACACAGTTAATCTTTTTATTATTTATATCTTCTAACATTTTTTGAAATCCTGGTCTTTCAAAATCAGTTCCAGAATATCCATCATCAACATATTCTTTAACTAAATTAAAACTATTATTTTTAACAAAACTCCTTAATAATTCTCTTTGATTTATTACACTTTCACTATCAGATTCATATTTTTTATCTTTATCTTCTTGAGATAATCTTATGTAGATTCCAACATTGAAATCTACTCCAGTTAAGTAAGTATTATACATTTATCCTCCTTTTCTTCTTACTTAATTGGGTATTAAGACTCATCCATGATAGCATCATCTTATTAGATTTGCAAATCATTAATTAGATGAATCTCCTTTTTCTTCTTTTATTATCTCTTCAATTAGATATTTTAAAATAAGATCCTTAAATGTAGTGTTAGTCAAATAGGTATCCTCCATTATTAAACCACCTATTTAAATTTATGTTTAAATTATTTATTATTGATATTTTTATTTGCATTTATCAAACTCCCTTCTAGTTATTAACTAGTTATATATTTAAACTAGTTAATTTATAATATTAATTTTTTTATATTCTATTTATTATATTATTATGGATATAAAGATCCATTGAATGTAAAATATACATCCAATTAATTAGAACATTTCTTCTAAAGTAATGGATGTATATTTATCTTTGTTAATGTAAATTTTTCTTTGAAATTTGTGTTTATATTCCATAGTTATATAATTATTATCTGATAATTCTTTTAATAGTTTAGTTATTCTTCTAGATCCTACTCCTATTAAATTACCTAAGTAACTATTATCAGCATAACAATATCCTTCTTTATATGTAAGTAATAATAGTCTAGCGTATAACAATTTACCACTATGCCCTATATTCTTATCATCAGCTAAAAACATTGGTATTTTTAAATATTTGTCAAAATTCATTTATCAATCTCCTTTCTTAATTCTTTTGTATTAATTTTTAACATTTCAAAATAACCCATTTCCATTAATTGAGTCATCATTTTAGAAATAGATATTTGATAAAAATCTGCCATTAATTTAATTCTATCAAATAGTTCAATTGGTAAATATAATTTAAATATTCTCATAACATTCCTCCTATCTTTATTTAAATTAAACAAAAAAAAAGACTTACATTTTATAAGCCTAATTACATAAAATAGAAAACAAAATTCCTCTAAAGGAGAAAATCTCCTTTAATATGTTTAAACTATAACATATATTTTTTTACCCCTTTTCATATTTCATTTTAGTTCTTTGAAATATGTTATAGTTCAAACTGTATTCATCTTATATTTCTATAAGATAGGTTCTAACATAAGCCTTATATCTTACTGAGCCTCTTATAACTAACGTCCTTTGACTCTTTAGTTAAGTGTTACTGTGTACATTCCGTTTGAGTATTCTTGATATATTAGATAATTTAACTCTTCTAATATCTTAAGACTTTTTCTCAAACCTTTGTTTTTGATGTTAACTACTTGCTGTATCTCTCCTACATTTATATCTGTTATTATTCTTCCAAAACCCTTGGTGTAAATGTAAGAGTAGATATATTTAGTCTCTTTTGGAATATTTTTATTCTTCCAAATCTCTTTTGGTACTTCTAGATACCTCATTCTCATCTGCTCTATCCACCTCCTTTCTATTGATGTAAAACTCATCAACTGCAATTACTATACTATAGCGTTTTGAGTTTATCAATACTTTTTATATATTTTGTTGACTTTTACATCACGCTGTGATATTATTAACTTGTATTTGAAAGAGGTGTATTTTTATGCGTAAAAATAATACAACTGAATTAGGAGAATTAATTAAAAATAAAAGAGAAGAATTGGGTATTTCACAAAGGGCTCTTGCTCGTGAAGTTAAGATGGATTGTGCTGAAGTTTCGCGAATTGAAGCTGGCAAAAGACAAAAACCTAATATTCTATACTTAAAAGGAATATCTGAAACACTTAATATTAGTTTAGTAGAATTAATGAAGCTTGCCGGATATAGCGATGTAGAAATAAATTGGGGTACTGATTTTTCAAATAAGAGATCAACTATTGATTATCAAAAACAAATTCAAAGTTACGAAAAGTTTTATTTTGATGTATTAGAAGATATAGAAATTAGAAGAAAAAGTGCATTTGAATGCAAAGGCATATTTGCCGATATTATAGATAGAATTGATAACCCTGGATATTATTCATCAGAAATAACTTTAAAAGATATTTCAGAAAAACTAAA
>CALVIZ010000017.1 GCA_944331865.1 uncultured Bacilli bacterium
AGAAGCAGGCACTCAGGGAATAGCAATTTTTTGAGTTATTAACACTTCCGCTGGTATAGCGGATATAATACTATACTTGGGTAATCTTGGGATAAAATTTCTCGCCGCTCGAGTAATTCCAATTGATTAGAATAAGCTAAAAAGAGGACAAACATCGAAGGAATAGCATCCCACGGAGAGCGTTTTTTTATAACTTATCAACATAAATTTATGGAATAGTCAATAGTTTTTAGTAAAAAAACAAAAAAATTTAAAAATAAAAATTATTGCACAGCAATGCACCGTAAGTGAGGTTACGGGTTTATGAATCCTTTGTCAATGAAGACATAAAAATAAGCAAAGTTCTTTGAAAAATTAATCTAAATTAAAAGTGACATTGTTTTTTAACATATAAAAGATAGTTCTGACTAATTTACCAGCACAATGACCTAAAGCATTATAATGTAATTTACCTTGAGCTCTTTTAGTGTTATAATAATCATTGAAAGTTTTAGTGTTTAATTGAACATTATTGGCTGCAAGAATAAAAGCATAACGTAGTATTGAAGAACCACGTTTACTCATTCTGGTTGCTGATGCATTAAAGGTGCCGGATTGTTTAACAGATGGATCTAGGCCAGCAAATGCTAAAACTTGACCCGGATTATTAAAGCGATTAATGTCACCAATTTTAGAAATGATAATAGCAGCGGTCATGTCGGCAATACCTGAAATTGAAGTAATAACACTGTCGCTTTTTTTAATGAAGTCACTAACTTGTTTTTCAATATCTTTAATTTGGGATTCAAGTAGTTCAATTAATTCAATAGTCATTTTAATTTGGATACAAAGTGCATTATTGTTAATTCCAACTGAATTAGAAGCTAGATTTTTAAGTTCAACAGTGCGGCTTTTATCATATTTACCACGAGAAGAATTAATAAGCAAATTAGAAAGTTTAGTCAAGTTAATTTTAAAAATATCTTTAGGAGATTGATAAAGTTTTTTAAAAGTTCATGAGCAGTTTTAATATCTAAATTATTTTTAAAGAAAAAATTTAGTTCAGGAAATACTTGATCAACATAGGAAGCAAGTTGAATCTTAGCTTCAGCAGCTTTATCTTTAAGTTCTTTACGAAATCTACATAAGGATTTAATTTCAAGTAGTTCAATATCATAATCAGAAAGTAAATTATAATAACCTAAAGATAATGCTTCACAAATAAGCATAGAATCGACTTTATCATTTTTAACTTTTCTAATTCTAGTTTTTCTTAAAGTAGCAGTTTGAATAGGGTTAATAATACCTAATTTAAATTGTTTCTCATGAAAATAAAAAATAAGATTGTTACCATAATGAGCAGTAGATTCTAATCCAATCAAAACTTTATCTCTATCAAAATCTTTGATTTTAGAATAAAGAAGATTAAAACCTTGCTTATTGTTAGTAACTAAAAAAGGACTTTCAATAACTTCTCCAGTTGAATAATTAACAATGGATGCATAATGGTTTGTTTTGGCAATATCAATACCGACATAAATCATAAAAGAACACCTCACAATAAAATATTTTAGATAACAAATGTGGTTCCACAGTTTATATCTATCACAGCCTTGCTTGTTATAAGAAGTCTAAGCTTCAACCAACCAATAAGCAATTAAAGATAAAACTGTGGTTGTAAACTCCAATAGAGTAGTCAAAGCTACAAGGTTATAATAAACAATCCACAGTTATCTTAAGTATATTATACAAAATTAGAGAGAAATATAAAAAGGAATGTGATAATATACTAGTCAGTATCAAATACAAAATCTCTCTTGTAACTGACTATATATATCATACAAGGATATATGTATAGTTATATAATAGGTAAAGTAAGTGAGATTAATAGTAATAATATAGTTTTAGAATGTAATAATATTGGATATTTAATATATGTTGCTAATCCATTTAGTTATAGTATTGGTGAAGAATATAAAGTATATGTATATAATAAGATAAGTGAAGATGAATATAGTTTGTATGGTTTTAAAACTAAAGAAGAATATGAATTATTCCTTAAGTTAATTAGTGTTAAAGGGCTTGGTGCAAAACTTGCTTTACCAATACTTGCAACTGGTTCTATTTCAGGTATAGTAGATGCTATAAATAGAGAAAATATATTATATCTAACTAAATTTCCTAAAATAGGAGATAAACTAGCACGGCAAATAATACTTGATTTAAAGGGTAAAATAAATATTGAAGTAAATGAAGAAATAGAAAGTGATGAAACGGAAGATTTGATAGATACATTAGTAGCTTTAGGATATAAAACAAGTGAAATTAAAAAAGTAATAGGTATGATAGATAAAAGTAATACATTAGAAGAACAAGTAAAAGAAGCATTAAAATTATTACTAAAGTAGGTGGATATGAAAAAAGGGTTTACATTAGTAGAATTAATGGCAGTATTAGTATTAATAGTAATAATATCAACTATAGGCTATGCAGGTATAACTGCAGTTAAAAATAATATAGAAAAAAATTTATGGGAAACAAAAGTTGAAGAAATAGAAACTGGAGCTATAAAATATGGTCAAGATAATCTAAATAAATTAAATGGAACATGTAATGGAATAAATAATTGTTTAGAGGTAGATGTAGAATTTTTAATTAAAAGTAATTATGTTAATACTGATGAAGAAAATGATGCTGGTAATGAAATAATAACCAATAATATTACTGGAAATATAGTTAATAGTAATAAAGTATATATATATTTAGAAAATAATAGAGTATATGCCGAATATCAAGAATAGTCTTGATATTTTTTAAATGTTTATGTTTACATTTGTTCAACAAAATGATATAATGTATGTACAAATGTAAAGGGTGATAAGATGGATAATGAAGATAAAGTTAAAAAATTTTTAAAACAACATAATGGTTATATAACAACAGCTGAATTTATTTCTTTGGACATTGGTAGGCATTTAATTCCTAAATATATAAAAAGTGGATTAATTAGAAAAGTAAGTCATGGTATATATATAGAAAATTCTTTATTAGAAGATCCATATTATATTTTGCAAAAAAAATATCCTCATGTAATATATTCTTTTAATACGGCATTTTTTATTTTGAATCTTACAAATAGAACACCGGATAAAATAGATATTAGTGTTTTAAAAGGAAAAAGAGTGAGAGGTAACTACAATATTCATTATGTATCACAGAAATACTATGATATTGGTATTATTGATGTATTTAGTCCAGCAGGTAATAAAATTAGAATATACAATGCGGAAAGATGTATATGTGATATGTATAGAATTAAAGATGAATTTGATTTGGAGCTGCAAAATAGAATATTAGATTATTATTTCCATAGTAAAGATAGAAATATTGATTTATTATTAAAATATGCCAAAATATTTAATGTATATGAAAAAATTAATACAATAGTGGAGGTGATGATGAAATGGTAGAAAGTGATAATTTTTTTACAAAAATAAAGGAAATAGAGAAAAAATATAAAATTGATCATTATGAAGTATTGCAAAGATTTATGTTTGAAAGAATATTGGAAAGGATTTCTATTTCTGATTATCAAGATAACTTTATATTAAAAGGAGGACTATTACTTTCTGCATTGTTTGGTATAGAAAATAGAACTACAAAGGACATGGATACTACTATTACTGGTGTAGATATTTCGAAAAGTAAAATGGTGAATATTTTAAAGACTATGAAATAATTATTGAGTCAATTTTAGAAAGTGAAAAAATAAAATTATTGTGGGAAAGATACTCTAAAAAATATAGTTATGCAAGAAATATAAATTTAAATCAAATAGAATTAAATTTAAATAATTAAATTAATTAGGTTTTATTTTATCAAGAATAGTCTTGATATTTTTTTGCTAAAAAGAAAGTAAATTAAACAAAAAAAGTTAAAATGCGACATTTTTTGCTCTTGATAAAAAAATATTTTCCTGTTAGGATAAAAAACATTAGAAATGAGGTAAATATGAAAAATAGTAATTCAATTTTATTACAAGATCAAATATTTAAATATGTTTTTAAACATGAAGAAATGGCAAAGTATTTAATAAATGCGATTAATGATTATTTAAATATAGATTTAAAATATGGACATGTTGCATGCAATGTAGAACATATATTAATGGCTGATAATATAAATACAAAAGATTTTTATAATGATTTATTTGTAACAACTGATAATGGAGATATAATTTTGTTAGAAGCATATACAACTTTTGGATTAAGAGAATATAAAAAAAGTGAAGCATATTTAGATAGAGTATCATCTGATAATTATAAAAAGGGTAATAAATATAATAATAAAAAAAGAATTATATGTATAAATTTTGTTCCCAAAAAGGCAACTAATAGTAATATAATAAAGAAATATGGAATATTAGATTTAGAAACTTTAAAAGAACCATTTAGAAATGTTAATGAATACAAGCAAATGTTAGTTATAAAAGTTGACAAATACGAAACTAAAAAGTATAATAAAAGTGATAGGTTAATACAAATATTAGATTTTATGGGGAGTATAAAAATGAGTGAATTAGAAGAAAAAGCAAAGGAGGGGAATATATTTATGGAACAAGCATTAGAATTTATTAAATCTTATTTAGCGGATGAATCAAATAAAGGTTTTGGTTCACATTATGATTATGATGTAGAATGTGCAAGAGAAGAAGGAGAAAAAAATGGAAGAAAAAATCAAAAAAGAACAATTGCTAAGAAGATGATAGATTTAGGTTTATCTAATGAGATTATTAATCAAACAACTAATTTATCAATAAAAGAAATTGAAAAATTAAGAAAAAATAATAAGTAATTATTTTATCAAGAATAGTCTTGATATTTTTTTTTTACTTATGTTAGAATAGATGATGGAGGGAAGTTATGGAAAAATATGTGTATTTGTTTAATGAAGGAAACAAAGATATGAGAAATCTTCTAGGTGGTAAGGGAGCAAATTTAGCTGAAATGACTAATATTGGTTTGCCTGTACCTAGAGGTTTTACAGTTACAACTGAAGCTTGTAACAAATACTATGATGATGGAAAGATTCTTGAAGATTCTATTATCGAAGAAATTAAAACTAATTTAGAAAAATTAGAAAGTGTTACTGGAAAAAAATTTGGGGATTTAGAAAACCCACTTTTAGTTAGTGTTAGAAGTGGTGCTAGAGCTAGTATGCCTGGAATGATGGATACAGTACTTAATCTTGGCTTAAATGATGAAATAGCAGAATCTTTTGCTAAAAAGATTAATAATAAAAGATTTGTATATGATTCTTATAGAAGATTTATTCAAATGTTTGCTGATGTAGTAATGGGATATTCAAAAAGTAAATTTGAAACTATTATTGATGAAGTAAAATCTGAAAAAGGAGTAAAAGATGATATCGACCTTGATGAAAATGATATGGTCGAATTAACTAATAAATTTAAGGCTGCATATAAGGAATTTGCTGGTGTTGATTTTCCCCAAGATCCATTTACACAATTAATTGAAGCAATTAAAGCAGTATTTAGAAGTTGGAATAATGAAAGAGCTATATATTATAGAAGAATAAATGATATACCATC
The DNA here is from genome assembly GCA_944331865.1 of uncultured Bacilli bacterium. GTDB lineage: Bacteria > Bacillota_I > Bacilli_A > RF39 > UBA660 > Onthocola_B. The sequence continues at coordinate 5,591 of CALVIZ010000017.1, forward strand.
AAGTTGGGGAACTGCTGTAAATGTTCAAGAAATGGTTTATGGAAATAGTGGCAATACTTCTGGTACTGGAGTTGCATTTACAAGAAATCCTGCAACTGGAGAAAAGAAATTATTTGGAGAATATCTAATAAATGCACAAGGAGAAGATGTTGTTGCAGGTATTCGTACTCCAAGTGAAATTGATACTTTAAAAACAGAAATGCCAGAAGTATATGAAGAATTTGCACGTATTGCCAACTTACTTGAAAATCATTATAATGATATGCAAGATATGGAATTTACAATTGAAAATGGAAAATTATTTATCTTACAAACAAGAAATGGTAAAAGAACTGCAACGGCAGCAGTAAAGATTGCTGTTGATTTAGTAAATGAAGGAAGGATTTCTAAAGAAGATGCAGTATTAATGGTTGAACCTAAGAGTTTAGATGCATTACTTCATCCAACATTTACTGATGAAGCAATTAAAAATGGTAAAGTTATAGGTAAAGGCCTTGCGGCTTCACCTGGTGCTGGAAGTGGTAAAATATATTTTAGTGCTGAAGATGTAATAAATGCTCATAAAAATAAAGAAGATGCAATATTAGTTCGTCTTGAAACATCACCTGAAGATATTGAAGGAATGAATTCTAGTAAAGGCGTTTTAACTATTCGTGGAGGAATGACTAGCCATGCAGCAGTTGTTGCACGTGGTATGGGTATTTGTTGTGTATCAGGAGTGGGCTCATTTAGTTTAAATGAAGCAGAAAAAACACTTAGAACAAGTGATGGTGTAGTTTATCATGAAGGCGATTACTTATCTATTGATGGCTCTACTGGTTTAGTTTATGATGGTAAACTTGAAATGAAGGAAGCATCAATTAGTGGTGATTTTGAAACATTTATGTCTTGGGCAGATGAAGCAAGAGATCTACGTATTAGAACTAATGCAGATACTCCAAAAGATGCAATTCAAGCACGTAAGTTTGGTGCTGAAGGAATTGGTTTATGCCGTACTGAACATATGTTCTTTGAACGTGATAGAATATTTAATTTTAGAAAAATGATTTGTGCAACAACTATTGAAGAAAGAAAAGAAGCTCTTGAAAAAATTCTTCCATATCAAAGAAAAGACTTTGAAGGATTATATGAAGCAATGGCTCCATATAGTGTAGTTATTAGATATTTAGATCCACCACTACATGAATTCTTACCAAAACTTCCACATGAAATAAAAGAACTTGCACAAGATTTAGGTAAAAGTGAAGAAGAATTACATCGTATAATTGATTCATTAAAAGAATTCAATCCAATGATGGGACATCGTGGTTGCCGTCTTGCAATAACTTATCCAGAAATTGCTGAAATGCAAACAAGAGCAGTTATTGAAGCAGCAATAAATGTTGGTAAAAAAGGAATAAAAGTTAAACCAGAAATAATGATTCCGTTAGTTGGTGAAGTTAAAGAACTTGAATATGTTAAAAATATAGTAGTAAAAGTTGCTGATGAAGTAATAAAAGAAAATAATGTAGAACTTGAATATGAAGTTGGAACAATGATTGAAATACCAAGAGCAGCATTACTTGCTGATAAAATTGCCGAACAAGCTGATTTCTTTAGTTTTGGAACTAATGATTTAACGCAAATGACTTATGGATTCTCAAGAGATGATGCTGGTAAATTCTTGAGTGCTTATTATGATAAAGGCATATTTGAATTTGATCCATTTGCTAAAGTTGATACTGAAGGTGTTGGCTTGCTTATGCAAATGGCAACTGAAAAAGGAAGAGGTGTTAATAAAGATTTAAGTTTAGGTATTTGCGGGGAACATGGTGGAGATCCAGCAAGTATTGCATTTTGTGATAAACTAGGATTTAATTATGTATCTTGTTCACCATTTAGAGTTCCTATTGCTAGACTTGCTGCTGCTAAAGCTGCTATCTTAAGAAAAAGAGGAGAATAATTTTTAGAAACTCTGTCTTAAATGATAGAGTTTTTTTGTTTTAAAAAATTAGCAGTTATATATTGACAAGTGATAAGCATAATATTATAATGGTATTAGCACTTAAAGAAAAGAAGTGCTAAAGAAGGAATGCTAATGGATTCAAGGAAAGATAATTTATTAAAAGAAATCGTTGAAACATTTATTAAGACTGCTAAACCAGTTGGTTCAAAAGCATTATGCGATAAATTTAATTTATCGAGTGCTACCATTAGAAATGAAATGGCAGTTTTAGAAGATTTAGGATATATTGAAAAAAATCATATATCATCTGGTAGAGTACCTAGTGAAGCAGGATATCGTTATTATGTTAAATATTTAATGGAAGAAGAAAAAATAACTGGTAGCGATATGTTAAAACTACAAAGAATATTTGCTAATAAAGAACTTGAAGTAAGTGATGCTATTAATAAATGTATGGAAATAATTAGTGATATAACTAATTATACAAGTGTAGTTTTGGGTAAAAATAGCCATGACAATAATTTATTACAAGTAAATATTATAGCAATAAATGAATCTCAAGTAGTAGCAGTAGTATGTACTGATAAAGGTAATGTAGAAAATAAAATGTTTAATATTGATAGTAATATAAATATTGCTGAATTAATAAAAACTAGTGAAATAATAAATAAATTATTAGTTGGAACACCAATTAGTGAAGTAAGTGAAAGATTAGAAGTAGAAGTAAAACCAATAATTAAAAGACAAATTAAGCAATATGAAACAATATATAATATTTTTTATGATGCTTTTAATGATTTTGTAACTAATAATGGTAGTATTCATATAGCAGGAAGAAATAATATCTTTGAACAGCCAGAGTATAACGATATTAAAGAATTAAAAAGACTGGCTAATAAATTTGATGATGATAAATACATTGCTAAAGTTGCCGAAGAAGATAGTGATGAAAATGAAATAAAAATATATATTGGTAAAGAAAATGAATTTGATCCTAATGTTACAATAATAAGAAAGAAATATAAAATAGATGGTGAAGAAGGAACTTTAGCAGTAATTGGTCCAAAAAGAATGGATTATCAAAGAATAGTTAGTTTACTTGAATATGTCGATGAAAAGTTAGATAGCAGAAAGGATAAAGATGGAAAAGAATAGTAATAATACAAATAATGAAAAAATAAAAGTAAAGAGTGTTAAAGAAAAAAAAGATACAGTAAAGAAGAAAACTAATAATAAAGATAAAGAATTAATTGAAAAGTTAGAAAAAGAAAATAGTAATCTTAATGATAAAGTATTAAGATTAAGTGCAGAAATGCAAAATATGCGACGTAGATACGATGAAGAAATAAATAAAATATGTAAATATGAAGGTGAAGAATTAGTAATTAAATTACTAACAATTATAGATAATTTTGAAAGAGCAATTAAGTTAGATGATCGAGATTTAACTGATGAATTATCAAAATTCTTAAGTGGCTTTAAAATGATTTATACTAATTTATTAAGTATTTTAGAAGCCATGGAAGTAAAAGAAATTAACTGTAAGGGGATAGAATTTGACCCTAATATAATGGAAGCAGTTATAACTGAAAAAGATGAAAATTTACCGGCGAATGTAGTTATAGAAGTATTACAAAAAGGATATACCTATAAAGATAAAGTAATACGTGTAGCTATGGTTAAGGTAAATGAATAAAAAAAGGAAGGATGATTAATTATGAGTAAAATAATAGGTATTGATTTAGGAACTACAAACTCTTGTGTTGCAGTTCTAGAAGGGGGAGAGCCAAAAGTTATTACTAATGCTGAAGGGAATCGTACTACACCATCAGTAGTAGCTTTTAAAGGTGATGAAGAATTAGTTGGAGAAGTTGCTAAGAGACAAGCAGTAACTAATGTTAAAAATACAATTTCTTCAATTAAAAGAAAAATGGGTACTAGTGAAAAAGTAGAAGCTAATGGTAAGAAATGGACACCAGAAGAAATTAGTGCAAAAATACTTTCTAAATTAAAGAAAGATGCAGAAAGTTATTTAGGAGAAAAAGTAACTAAAGCTGTAATAACTGTTCCAGCATACTTTAATGATGCTGAAAGACAAGCAACTAAAAATGCTGGTAAAATTGCTGGATTAGAAGTAGAAAGAATAATAAATGAACCTACTGCTGCTGCACTAGCATATGGTCTTGATAAGCAAGATAAATTACAAACTATATTAGTATATGACCTAGGTGGTGGTACATTCGATGTATCTATTCTTGAACTTGGTGATGGAGTATTTGAAGTTAAAGCAACTAGTGGTAATAACCGTTTAGGAGGCGATGACTTCGATCAAAGAATTGTTGATTATGTAGTTAGTGAATTTAAAAAAGAAAATGGTGTAGATTTATCTAAAGATAAAATGGCAATGCAAAGAATTAAAGATGCAGCAGAAAAAGCTAAAAAAGATTTATCTGGTATGACAAGTGCATCAATTAGTTTACCATTTATAGCTCAAAATGATGATGGCCCAGTGCATTTAGATATGAACTTGACTAAAGCAAAATTTGAAGATTTATGTCGTGATTTATTTGATTCAACACTTGAACCAGTAAAAAAAGCTCTTAAAGATGCAAAATTAAAAGCAAGTGATATTGATAAAGTTATATTAGTTGGGGGTTCAACTCGTATACCATATATTCAAGAATTAGTTAAAAAAGAACTTGGTCAAGAACCAAATAAGAGTGTTAACCCTGATGAAGTAGTTGCTATGGGTGCTGCAATTCAAGGTGGGGTTTTAACTGGAGAAGTTGATGATATAGTCCTTCTTGATGTTACACCACTTTCACTTGGACTAGAAACATTAGGAAATGTTATGACAGTTTTAATTCCAAGAAATACAACTATTCCAACAAGTAAATCTCAAGTATTTTCAACAGCAGTAGATAATCAACCAGCAGTAGATATTCACGTACTTCAAGGTGAAAGACCTATGGCTAGTGATAATAAAACTTTAGGTAATTTCCAACTTACAAATATTCCACCAGCAAGACGTGGGGTACCACAAATTGAAGTTAAATTTGATATAGATGCTAATGGTATTGTAAATGTAACAGCTAAAGATTTAGGTACAAATAAAGAACAATCTATTACTATTACATCATCAACTAATTTAACTGATGAAGAAATTGATAAAATGATGAAAGAAGCTGAAGCTAATAAAGAAGCCGATGAAAAAAGGAAACAAGAAGCTGAAATAAGAAACGAAGCAGATTCAAGTATTTTTGCTACTGAAAAAGCCTTAAATGATTTAGGTGATAAAGTAGATAGTAAGGATAAAGAAAATGCTGAAAAATTAATTGAAGAATTAAAGAAAGCTTTAGAAGGCACTGATATTGATGAAATAAAGAAGAAAAACGAAGAATTAAATAAAGTAGCTATGGACTTAGCTGGTAAAGTATACGAACAAGCAGCAAAAGAAGCACAAGCAAAAGATACAACTGATAATGATACAAAAGATGATGATCATGAAACAGTTGAAGATGCAACATACGAAGAAAAATAAAAGTAAAGGTTCTAGGAAACTAGAACCTTTATAAAGATTAAGGAGACTTATGGAAAAGAAAAGATGCGAAATAGATAAGAAATATAAATGGAAATTAGAAGATATAATAAAAGATGATGAAACATATAAAGAAATGGTTACTGAAGCTAAAATGCTTATAGAAAAAATTGTTGCTATGAAAGACGATATTATAAAAAGTAGTAATAATTTATTAATGTATTTAAAAGTTGATGAAGAATTATCTAAAAAAGTTGAAAAAATAAATGTCTATTCTTATTTATATTATTATCAAGATATGTCTAATATTAATGGAAAATTATATAAGGATATGGCAGATAAATTAATTGAAGAAATGTCTACAAAACTTTCTTTTGTTAGACCATTATTATTAAGTTGTGATTATGAATTAATTAAAGGTTTTATTAAAGAAAATAAAGAATTAGAAAAATATGCCTTTGCTTTAGAAAGAATATTTAGATATAAAAAGTATACTTTAAGTGAAAAAGAAGAAATAATTATTGCTAATGCCAATAATGCAATGAGTGTAGGTTCTGAAACTTTTGAAGTAATTGATAATGTCGATATAGATTTAGGGTATATTAAAGATGAAAATAATGAAAAGGTTAAATTAACTAATAGTAATTATGTAAAATATTGTAGTAGTAAAAATAGAAATGTTCGTAAGAATGCTTTTAAAAATATGTATGCTTTTTTTGGTAAATTTGTAAATACTATTGCAACATGTTATATAGGATCTATTAAGGAACATGCCTTTAATAGTAAAGTAAGAGGATATAATTCTTATTTAGAATCAAGTTTATATAATGATAATATAAGTGTAGATTTTTATAAGGAATTTATTGAAGATATCCATAGATATATACCTTTATTACAAAGATATATGAAAGTTCGAAATAAATATTTAGGTTATAAATCTCATTTATATGATATATATGTAGATTTAGGTTCTTCTAATGAAAATATTCCTTATGAAAAAGGAAAAGAATATGTGTTAGATGCTTTAAGACCTTTGGGAGATAAATATGTTTCGGATTTAGCTTTGAGTTTTAAAGATGGTTGGATTGATGTTTATCCAAATTTATATAAAAGAAGTGGAGCTTATCAATGGGGAACTTATCAAGTACATCCTTATGTTTCTTTAAATTATGAAAATAATTATGATTCAGTATCAACTTTAGCTCATGAACTTGGCCATGCAATGCATTCTTATTATTCAGATAAAAATAATGATTATAATTATGCAAGTTATCCAATTTTCTTGGCTGAAATTGCATCAACTGTTAATGAAGTATTAATAGATGATTATTTTTCTAAAAAAGCTGAAAATGATGATGAAAAAATATATTATCTTTCTAGTTTTTTAGATAAAGTTAGAACTACAATTTTTCGCCAAGTCATGTTTGCTGAATTTGAAACTAAAGCCTATGAAATGTATGAAAATAATGAAACGTTAACAACAGATGTTTTATGTAATATTTATTATGAATTAAATAAGACTTATTTTGGTAAAAGCATAATTGTTGATGAAGAAATTAAATATGAATGGGCAAGAATTCCACATTTTTATACTCCATTTTATGTATATAAATATGCAACTGGTTTAATTACAGCACTAGCAATAACTGGAGCAATTTTAAATGACGATGAAGAAATGCGAGAAAATTATTTGAAATTTTTAGCGGCTGGTAATAGTGATTATCCACTTGAAACTCTCAAAAAATGCAATATTGATTTAAATGATAAAAAATTTATTAAAAACGCTTTTGGTTTATTTAAAGAAAAATTAGAAGAATTAGAAAGTTTAGTTGATAAGAAGGTGAATTAATTGAACAAAAAAGATTATTATGAAATATTAGGTGTTAGTAAAACTGCAACTGATGAAGAAATAAAAAGATCTTTTCGTAAACTTGCAAAAGAATATCATCCTGATATTAATAAAGAAGCTGGAGCTGAAGCTAAATTTAAAGAAATTGGTGAAGCTTATGCTGTTTTGTCTGATCCAGAAAAAAGACGTCAATATGATCAATTCGGTCATGCAGCATTTCAAAATGGTGGTGCTGGTGGTGCAGGATTTAGTGGCTTTAATGGAATGGACATTGATTTAGATGATATTTTAGGTGATTTATTTGGTGGTGCTTTTTCTGGCTTTGGTTTTGGTGGTAGAAGTAGAGGAAGTACGAATAGAGCAAGTCGAGGAAAAGATATTCGTGTAGTATTAAATCTAACCTTTGAAGAAGCAGCTTTTGGTTGTGAAAAAGATATAAAAATTAATGTAACTAGTGAATGTTCTAAATGCCATGGCAAAGGTGGCTTTAATGAAAAAACATGTCATACTTGTGGTGGAACAGGTAGAGTATTAGAACAACAACAATCTATATTTGGATATATTCAAACACAAAAAACTTGCCCTGAATGTAAAGGAATGGGAAAAAGTTATAGTGAATTGTGTGATGAATGTCGTGGTAAAGGTGTAATTGAAAAAACAAAAACTTTAACTGTAACTATACCTGAAGGTGTTGATGAAGGTTTTCAACTTCGTTTATCTGGTAAAGGGAACGCTGGAGTAAATGGAGGTGCAAATGGTGATGTATTCATTGAATTTAAAATTAAAGAACACCCTATATTTGAAAGAGATGGATCTGATATTTATTTAGAAGTTCCAGTTACAATAACTGATGCGATATTGGGTTGTAAAAAAGAAATTCCTACTTTAAATGGCAATGTAATATTAGAAATTAAACCCGGAACTCAAAATTATACTAAACTTAAATTAAAAGGTAAAGGTATTAAAACTCCAAATTCAATATCTAGAGGTAATATGTATGCAGTTATAAATATAATTATGCCAACAAAACTTGATCGAAATCAAAAAAAATTATTACAAGATTTAGCTCAAACCAATTTGGAAGATGCTCCAGAATTTAAAGTTTTTAAAAAATATTTATAAATGTTTATAAACAACAAAAATGTCATTTGTTTTTGTTATGCATAAAATTAAGTAAAAGAGCTATGTCAATACTAGTTTTCTTTGCATTTGCTTTACTGTAAAGTGTATTATTGCAAAAATTATGATGAATTTTGCATAAAAAACCGAAACTTAAAGGAATGTATATATGGAAAAGGCAGAAGAAATATGTTACAATAATGAGGAAGAAAGAAAGAGATTAAGATATTTATTAATGCTAAATATGACACCAGAAGAATTAAAAGATTTCTTTCCAGAAGATGAAATAATAAAAAAATTTCGAGATGAGATAATGAGATTAAATAGTGATACAAAATTTATAAGGGAAATAAGTGAAGAAGAAAAGATAATGATATCAAAACAAGAAGGGCAAACTCAAGGGTATAATGAAGGAATAAATACAGGAATAAACTATAATGTACCCATAAGTGTGGACACAATTAGAAGAAAAGAATATAGAAGTAATTCGAAACTTATTAAAGATAAAGACACCAATAAAAACCATAGCAATTGCAACAAATTTAACTGAAGAAGAAGTTAAAGAAAGAATTAAAAAAGTAGATAAGATATTGTAATTAATTAAAATAGCTTTAGTTTATTGTTTTTTTAGTAATTTATTAGTAGATACAAGAAGTATCTACTTTTAATGTTAAATTAAATTTGATATAATAAAAGCGAATGGTGATTAAAGTGAAAAATAAAAATGTTGTTTTTATGGGAACTCCTGATTTTGCTGTTCCAGTACTGGAAATGTTAATTGAAAAAACTAATGTTGTATTAGTTGTTACTCAACCAGACAAAGAAGTAGGAAGGAAAAAGAAATTAACTTATAGTCCAGTTAAAAAGAAAGCTTTAGAACATAACATAAAAGTATTTCAACCAAATAAGATTAGATTAGACTATGATATATTAAAAAAATTAGATATTGATTTAATTGTAACTTGTGCTTTTGGACAAATCCTACCAAAAGAAGTGCTAGATTTACCAAAGTATGGTTCGATTAATGTACATGCTTCTATCTTACCTAAATATCGAGGTTCTGCTCCAATACAATGGGCACTTATGAATGGTGATAAAACTACAGGAGTTACGATTATGTATATGGATGAAGGTATGGATACCGGAGATATTATAAAAATTTCTGAAATACCTATCGAAAATAGTGATGATGTTGGAACTTTACATAATAAGTTAAGTATTTTGGGTAAAAATACTTTAGAAAGCAGTTTGAAAGAAATTTTTAATAAAACTAATGATAGAGTAAAACAAGGTGAAAATTATAGTTTAGCTCCAAAAATAAGAAGAGAAGATGAACATATTGATTTTAATGATTACGGAAATAATATTATAAATAAAATAAGAGCATTAAGTCCTTGGCCCCTTGCTAATATTGTAATTGATGGCTTGGAAATAAAAATAATTAAGGCTAGATTTGAGAAAAGTAATATAAATGAAATTGGTAAAATAGTAGTAATTAATAAAGATAACTTAGGAATTAGTTGTTTAGATGGAATAATATACTTGGAAAAAATTAAACCAATGGGAAAGAAAGTAATGGATATTAAAAGTTATTTGAATGGAATTAATAAAAATATGCTTTTAGAAAAAGAGGTTAAATAATGGAACAAAATAGTTTTTGGCAAACTGAAAGGGGTAAAGCAATAGTTAAATTAGGTTTATGGTTAGTATTTATTTTAGCGTTAATTATATTTGCCCTTGTTAATAAGAATGATAATACAATTAATAAAGAAAATGAGGAAACTGAAGAAAAGGAAGTATATGAATTTAAGAAATATGATGAGATGATAGAAAGTTTATTAGATAGTAATTACGAATTTAATTATGATATTGTAATTAATGATACTAATTATTTATTTAATGGAACAAAATGTAATAATGAAGTATTGGGCTATAAAGAAAGTAATATGGGGATAATAAAATATTATATTAGTGATAATACTTATCAAGTAGTATTAAAAGAATTAGTACCTATTGAAAATTTATATGAAAATATAGATATTAATTATTTAGATCTAAATATATTATTTAATAACTTAAATGAATATTTATATAATATTGAAAAAAATGATAATAAAAGGACTATTACATATAAAAAAGATGGATATCAAGTAGAAGTTATAACTAATTTAGATAATATTACAAATATTAATATAACTGTTGATAATAATACATATAATTTAAGTTATAATGTTATAGATGCATGTAATATAGGAGTATTAAGTGAATAATATATTTGGATATACAAAAGAAATGTTAGAAGAATATTTTTTTAATATAAACCAAAAAAAGTTTAAAGCAATACAAATATATGATTGGTTATATAAGAAAAATATTTATGATTTTAAATTGTTTTCTAATATAAAAAAAGAAGTAATTGATAATTTAATAAATGATTTTAGTGTTGATTTTATTAAAATTGAAAAAGTATTAGAAGGTAAAGATGTTAAAAAATTTTTATTTAGACTTTTAGATGGCGAGAAAATAGAAGCTGTATTAATGAAACATAATTATGGACTATCGGTATGTGTTTCTAGTCAAGTTGGTTGTAATATGGGTTGTCGTTTTTGTGAAAGTGGAAGACTTAAAAAGGTAAGAAATTTAGAAACTTATGAAATAGTAGAACAAATATTATTGATTCAAAAATATATTAATAGAAGAATTGATAGTGTAGTATTAATGGGAATAGGTGAACCTTTTGATAACTATGATAATATAATTAAATTTATTAAAATTATAAATGATGCACATGGATTAGCAATTGGTTCAAGACATATTACTGTTTCTACTTGTGGATTAGTTCCTAAAATTTATGAATTTAGTAATTTAGATTTACAAGTTAATTTAGCAATATCATTACATGGAGCAACAGATGAAGTTAGGAATAAAATAATGCCTGTAAACAAAGTGTATAGTATAAGCCAACTCTTGACAGCGATTAAAGATTATATTGCAAAAACTAATAGACGAGTTACTATAGAATATGTTATGCTTAATATGGTTAATGATAAAGAAAGTGATGCTTATTCTTTAGCAGATATTTTGAAAGGTTTAAATGTTTATGTTAATTTAATTCCTTATAATGAAACTAAAAACATAGAATTTAGTAAAAGTAGCAAGGAAAGAATAACTAATTTTTATAATATATTAGTTAGTAAGAAGATTAATGTAACAATAAGACGCGAGTTCGGTGGAAATATTAAAGCCGCTTGTGGTCAACTTAGAAGTGAGAGTGATTAATACGAAAACTTTTTATTTAACAGATACAGGTAAAGTAAGAGAACATAATGAAGATAGTGTAACTATATTAAAAAATATGAATGATGAGTACTTAATGGTAGTTGCTGATGGAATGGGGGGACATCGTAAAGGTGAAGTAGCATCGGCACTTGCTTTAACTCATTTAGGAAAAAGATTTAGTGAAAGTGTATCAATTGGAACTAAAAGTGATGCTGTTAACTGGTTAAATGATAATATTGGAGAAATTAATAAAGAAATACTAACTTATGGAGAAGAGAATGAAAATTCTAAAGGTTTAGGAACAACGGTAGTTGCAGCAGTTATTACTAAAGAATTTTTAATATTTGCAAATATAGGGGACTCAACGGGGTATGTTGTTAAAAATAAAAAACTTCATCGTGTTACAAAACCGCATACTTTAGTAAATCTATTAGTTGATGCTGGTAATTTAACGGAAGAAGAAGCGAAAAATCATCCTAAGAAAAATGTTTTAATGAAAGCTTTAGGGGCTGCTGAAAAAGCTGAACCAGATATATTTGATGTAGATAATGAAAGCGAAGAGGTTTTGCTTTGTAGTGATGGTTTAACATCAATGCTTAGTGATGAACAAATAGAAAAAGTATTATTAGAAGATTTAACAATAGAAGAAAAAGTAATAAAGTTAATAAAAAAATGCAATGCTAGAGGTGGAACGGATAATATATCTATTGCTTACTTGATAAGAGAAAGTGGTGATTTAGCATGATTATGAAGGGGCAAAAAATTAGTGATAGATACCAAATAATTAAATCAATTGGTGAAGGTGGTATGGCTAATGTTTATTTAGCATATGACACTATTTTAGATAGAAATGTTGCAGTAAAAGTATTAAGGGGTGATTTAGCTAGCGATGAAAAGTTTGTAAGAAGATTTCAAAGAGAAGCTTTATCAGCTAGTAGTTTGTCTAATCCTAATATAGTTGAAGTATATGATGTTGGAGAAGATAATGGTGAATATTATATAGTAATGGAATATGTTGAAGGTAAACACTTGAAAAATTTACTTAAAAAAAGGGGAAAATTAACAGTATCAGAAGTAATAGATATAGTTTTGCAAATTACTAATGGTTTAAGTGTTGCTCATGATTCTTATATTATACATCGTGACATAAAACCTCAAAATATACTTATACTAGATAATGGGTTAGTTAAAATAACAGATTTTGGGATAGCCGTTGCGATGAATGCAACACAACTAACTCAAACTAATTCAGTAATGGGTAGTGTTCATTATTTGCCTCCAGAACAAGCTAGTGGTAAAGGAGCAACCCTACAAAGTGATATCTATTCCATTGGAATACTTATGTATGAATTATTAACTGGTAAATTACCATTTAAAGGTGATAATGCTGTAGAAATAGCTCTTAAACATTTAAAAGAGCCAATGCCAAGCATAAGAGATGAAATTCCTGAAATCCCACAAAGTGTAGAAAATATAATTTTAAAGGCTACAGCTAAAAATCCTAAAAATAGATATGCGGATGCGCGGGAAATGAATGAAGATTTAAAAACTTGTCTAGATGATTCAAGAAAAAATGAACTTAAAATAACATTTAAGTATCCAGAAAATGATTATGATGATACTAAAATAATTAAAGCAGTTAAAGCAAACGAAAAGAAAGAAAAAGTTAAAGAAAATAAAGAGATAAAAGAAGGTGAAGAAATTATAGCAAAGAAAGTAAAAAGAGATAATAATGATTCTCAAAATAAAACAATTATTATTTTAGCAAGTATTTTTGTAGGTTTATTTGTTTGTATAACAGCAGTAGTTTTATTAATACCAAAATTAACAAGTGCCAAACAAGAACAAATACCTGATGTATCTGGATATACTGTTACTGAAGCTATAAAAGTTTTGCAAGATGCTGGTTTTATAGTTTCCGATGAACAAAGGGAAGAAGCAAGTGAAACAGTAGATGCTGGGCGAGTTACAAAAACTTCACCTGCAGCAGGAGCTATTAGAAAAGAAGGCACAGAAATTATTCTTTATATTTCTTTAGGTGATATAACTGTAGAAATCGAAGATTATGTTGGGCAAAACTCATCAGAAGTAAAAGGAAGATTAGAAGCGTTAAATTTACAAGTTGATATTGAACCAAAAGTTTTGGATGAAGGTGAAGATCCAAATGATTATGAAGAAGGTATAATCATAGATCAATCAGTAGAACCTGGGGAAAAATTATCTGAAGGCGATAGAATTATATTATATGTTCCAAAATTAGAAAATAAATATCCTAATTTTGTAGAAGATCAATATAGTATATCTGAAGTTGAAGAATTTGCAGAAGACTATGGAATAAATTTAACTATAGTTTATGAACAAACTGATGAATATGAACCAGGGACTATATTAAAACAAAGTAGAGCTGCAGGATCAATTGTTGTTGAGGGAGCTAAACTAACTATTACAGTTGCTTCAGAACCAAATTCTGATATAGATGATCCATCAATTGGTGAAGGATTAGAATAATGCAAGGTAAAATTACCAAACAAATAAGTAATCAATATACAGTAACTGTTAATAAAGAAGAGTATATTTGTAGAGCTAGGGGAAAGTTTAGAAATCTAAAACTTTCTCCTATTGTTGGTGATATTGTAGAATTTAGTTCTGATGAGTTGGTTATAAATGAGATATTACCAAGAAAAAATATATTAACAAGACCTGTTGTAGCTAATATCGATTATGCTTTAATTGTAACAAGTCTTAAAAAACCGGATTTGTCATATACATTACTTGATAAATTATTGACTTTAGTTATTGCAAATAATATTAAACCAATAATAATATTAACAAAATTAGATTTGTTAAATAAAAAAGAATTAAAAGAATATGCTCCAACATTTAAGTATTATGAATCTTTGGGTATTAAAGTTATAACTAATAAAAAATTAAACAAATTAAAAAAAATATTAAGAAATCAAACAGTTGTATTAACTGGTCAAACTGGAGCAGGAAAATCAACAATATTAAATAAATTGAATAAGAATTTAAAAATAGAAACTAAACCGGTAAGTGAAGCTTTAAATCGAGGGGTTCATACTACAAGACATACTGAGATATATGAAATAAATAAAATATTTTTTGTTGATACTCCAGGTTTTAGTTCATTAGATTTAAATTGCTTAACTAAAGAAAGTTTAAAAGAAGCTTTTTTAGAATTTAAAAATACTAGATGTAAATATACTGGGTGTATGCATAATAATGAATCTGGATGTGGTGTAAAAGAAAAACTATCAAAAGGGTTAATTTTACCATCAAGGTATATTAACTATATAAGGTTTTTAAAGGAGATTAATGAAAGTAGTAGTAAGTTATATAAATAGTAAATATAGTATTGATGAAACTATAAAAAAAATAGATTTATCTATAGCTGATGGTATTCATGTTGATTTAATGGATGGAATTTATGTTAAAGGGAAGAGTGATTTGCCTGATTTTAATAATATTACTAAACCATTAGATGTTCATTTAATGGTTAATAATCCTAATATGTATTTTCCTATAATTCTTAAATTAAAACCAACTTGTATTTACATTCATCCTAGTACATCAATTAATCCTTTGGAAGCTTTAAATTATATAAAAAATAATAGTGTAAAAGCTGGAATAGTAATAAATCCAGATGAAAATATAAATGATTTTAAAAATTATTTTTCTTATGTAGATAGAGTTTTATTGATGAGTGTCTATCCGGGGGCTGGTGGTCAATATTTTTTAGAAGAAACAAGTGAAAGATTAAATGAATTAAAAAAATATCAAACTAATTTTGAAATTTATATTGATGGGGGAATAAATGCTGAAACTATAAAAAAAGTATCTATAGCTGATGGGGTTGTTTCTGGTTCTTTTATATGTAATAGTGATAATTTTGATGAGCAAATTAAATTGCTAAAAGATATTAGATAATTTTTAAGTAAAAAAATAAACCTGTTTTAATAAAACGGGTTTTATTTTTGTTTTATAATTATTTTTGAGTCATATTTGTTGAATCTCGCAGGTCTTTAGGTTCATATTTATTTCATTAACTTTAGCAAAATTATAATTAAATGTATATTGTATTAAAAATATAGACAACAACCAAAAAATAAATTATAATAAAAGTAACAATAAAGGAAGGTATTTAGTATGAAAAAAATAGGCATTAATTTCAAAAAAATAAGACTAAATAAAACAATATTATTAATAGTAGTGGCAATTATTACATTAATAGTATTTATAGGAGGAACAACATATGCTTATTTTGCAAATGACATGGCAGATCCAACACAAAAAAATATGGAAATAATGTCTAATACAGTAGATAATTTATTTTTTGAAATAGAAAAAGATATTCAAATTAATGCAAACATAAATAATTTTACACAAGGGCAAGAAAATTTATCAGATAATACAGATGCAACAGCGACATTAATACCAAATAATTATAATAATCAAGCAATAGCAATGTATAATGTATATATAATAATAGAGGAAAATGATTTAGAATACACAACAGAAAATCAAACCCCTGAATTGTTATTAAATGTAACGGATCCAAATGGTAAAAATCTAGAAAATATAACAGGATTAATACATTATGATAATGGATTTGATATAACTACAAGAACTGGTGGATTTTTAATAGCAAGTGATTATGTAATAGAAGCAAGCAATGTAGCAAAGGTACAAACATGGAATATAGAAATAACATTAGTAAACTTAGACAGTAATCAAAATGCTAATTTAGGAAAAAGATTTAGTGCAAAAATATATTTGACACAAGAAAAAAAGAGTAGTTATATACCAATACAAATAACAAATATGAATGCAAGTCCAACATATAATACGATAGATACCACAGTAAATATAAGTAATGGGACAGCTAAAGCAGCAAAATATTATTTTGGGATAGAAGAAGTTAACACAACAATAGGATATCTAAATCAAAAAAAAGCAATTAGATTAAATAATAGTATAATAGCATCAGCAACGACAGTAGAATATTATGAAAGTAATGAACCAAATTATGAATTTAAAAATTTAAAAGCAAATACAAGATATATAATATATAGTTATGTGGTAGATGAAAATGGAATAACATCAAATATATATCAAACAGAGGTTATAACAAATGAGTATACATACGCAACAATTAGTAATGTAGAAACATCTTCAACATTAAATAGTATAACAATAACAGTAAATGCAATAGCTGGAGATGGTACTATAGAAAAATACAAATATAGCAAAGACAATGGTCAAACCTGGATAGAATCAACAAGTAATACATATACATTTAGTGATTTAAATGATACAACAGAATATAAGATAAAGGTTAAAGTCCTAGATAGCAATGGCTATGAATCGGCAGAATATTATAAAGCAGTAGCAACAATAACATATGTGTTACCAGTGGTATCAAATGTAGAGGCTACATCAACATATAATAGCATAACACTAACACCAAGTGGAACAAATGGAACAGGTACAATAACAAAATATTTATATTCAATTAATGGTGGAAGTTATCAAGAAAGTAATACATTTAGTGGATTAAATGAACAAACGGAATACACAATAAAAGTAAAAGCAGTAGATGAAAATGGAAGAGAATCAAATCCAGTTTATGAATTAAAGGTAACAACAGATACATATGAAGTACCAGTAATAAATAATGTGACAACAAGTAGTACAACAGACAGTATAACAATAAACGTAAATGGAAGTAATGGAGATGGAACAATAACAACCTATTACTACTCAAGAGATAATGGAAGCAATTGGTACGAATCAACACATAATACATATACATTTAGTAGTTTAACAAGCAATACAACCTTTTATATAAAAGTAAAAGTAAAAGATAGCAATGGGAGAGAATCAGCAGAATATAGTACAAGTGAAAAAACAAAATATATAAATCCAGTGGTTAATAGTGTAACGACAAGCAATATAACAACAAGTAGTATTACATTAAATGTAAGCGCAACAGCAGGAAGTAATAATATAACAACCTATTATTATTCAAAAGATAATGGAAGTAGTTATGTATCAAGTACAAGTAGTAGTTATACATTTAGTGGATTAAGTGCAGGTACAACATATAATTTTAAGGTATATGTTGTAGATAGTGGTGGGGTTAAATCAAATGAAAGTACTAATCAAGTTACAACAACTTATGTAAATCCGGTCGTAAACAGTATAACAATAACAGATACAACAACAAGTACAATAAGTATAAGAGTAAGTGCTAGTGGAGGAACAAATAGTGTAGCAACATATTATTATTCAATAAATAACGGAAGTTATACAAGTAGCAGTAGTAATACCAAAACATTTACAGGATTAAGTAAAGGAACAACATACACAATAAAAGTATATGTAAAAGATACAAACGGAGTAGATTCAAGTGTAAAGACAACAAGTGCTCAAACTGAAAGTTTAACATATATATGTACAACAGGAACAAATTTAGCAACTTGTATAAAAAATCAATATACTTCTCAAGGGTCTAATGGTTTATATTACCATACAAGTAGTTTAGCAAATAGTGCAGCAGATACCTCATATAGATATGCAGGGGCAAGCCCAAAAAATTATGTGTGCTTTGGATCAGATGCAAGCACATGTCCAAGTGATAATTTATATCGAATCATCGGAGTATTTGGTAGTGAAGTAAAACTAATAAAATCAAGAAGTTATGGAAAATATGTATGGAATTCAGGGGGAAGTAATACATGGAGTACGTCAAGTATAAGAAGTACATTAAATACAACATACCTAAGTACATTAAGTAGTACATGGCAAAACAAAATAGCAACACACACATGGAAAGTAGGCGGAATGACTTTTGCTAATGGAAGAAGTACACCAAAAACAGCATACAATTACGAGGTAGGAAGTTCATCAAGTAGTACAACATGGAATGGAAAAATAGGATTAATGTATGTAAGTGATTATGGATATGCAGCAAGCAATAGTTATTGGACAACAGCATTATCTAGTTATGATTCAGCAACAAGTTCAAATTGGCTATATTCAGGCTCAAGTGAATGGACAATAGCCCGCGATTTGACGTATGGCTTTGTCTTCAATGTGCATTCTGGGTATGTCCACAGCCTCAATGCGAACGGTTTGTCGTATGTGGTCCGGCCATCCTTTTATCTAACATCTTCCACAACTTATGTATCGGGAAGCGGCTCGTCCGCTGATCCGATTAGGATAAACTGATTAACGGACAGTTTTTAAAAAACATCGGTGAAACCAGAGGAAAAATGGGTTAAAAGTTCGTCCGCTGATGAACTATTTAACCCATTTTTGTGTATTGTTAATACACTAAATTGATATAAATGTTAAAATAAAAACTGATAAATATGTCAAAGTTAAAGATTTATATATTAAAATTAAATTTTAGACATGCAAAAAAGGTTTTTAATAAAAGTAATATAGATAAAGTTATAGTTATATGTCATATAAAATAAACCGCATAGGTATTCTAATATATTTAAAAGAATTAATGGCTAATTTAAATAAAGTTAAACCAGTTTGAAATAATGACATAACTCTAACTTTTCCTTTGTTTTTATATGTTTTATGAGTTTCAATTTTTGTGTTTTTATAACATTTAGAATTTTTAGAATAATCACAATCTAAAATAGTAAGAAATAAAATGGAAGTACAAACTAAAGTATACATAGTAGTAAATGATTTTTCAGTAGCATTATTAATAGCTTCAATATAAAAACCATTAGATTTTTGATTTTTAAATAAAGTTTCTATACCACCAAATCTATAACCATAATCAATAATAGTATACTTATA
>CALVIZ010000018.1 GCA_944331865.1 uncultured Bacilli bacterium
AATGCCCTAAAAACGGGCATTTAGTAACAAAATATTTATTTACACTATTTATGTGCATTAAGTTTTAAATTCAATCAAAAACTAACAATTATATTCCTAAATTTTTATATAAATTATATATGAGAATCGCAGCAATGAATAAAGCAATTAATAAAATTGCACAATAAATTAACATTTCTGTTAATCCCCAACCACCATTATTTAATTTTCGCATATAATCGCCTCAAATCAATTATATTATATAAAGTAAATAAAATCAATTTACTTTCTTGTTAGTATAGCTTGTTCATCCATTATACTTATTTGTTCCGGTATAAAAGTTTTTAATTCACTTTCAGAAACATTTTTTGCAAATTCATCTTTTATAGTTTTTAAAACTCCAACTTTATCTAATAATATAATTCCATTATATAAATCAGCACACATACTATAATCGATATAATCTTGTAAACTGGTATTAACTACAAAAATAAAGAAATCATCTTCACAAATAATCTTTCCTTCTTCATCTTTAGTATAACTACCTCTAAATGTTTTTTGTGATGGAGTATCCATACTTGTCAATTCTAAAAATGGTCCATTATGAACAATTGATAAAAACATTACAAATGCATTACGATAACAACAATATTCAGGATCAAATATTCTTTCTCTTTTAATATTCTCATATGCACCTATAACATATCCTTTTTCAGTTGCTTCATCAATATACTTTTTTACATATTTTTCAATATATTTTTGATTTCTATCAAAAATTTTAACTTCATTTTTCATAAATAAATCTCCTTAAATAATTTTTTGTAATTTATTATAACAAATTACAAAAAAATATCAACCACTATTGTTGATATTTCATAAAACATAATATTTTTTAAAATTATACTAGTTCTACTTCAGCACCAGCTTCAGTTAATTGATTTTTGATAGCTTCTGCTTCTTCTGCTGGAATATTTTCTTTTAAGTTTCCACCATTATCAGCAACAACTTTAGCTTCAACTAAACCTAAACCTGTAATTTCTTTAATTATTTTAATAACTGCGATTTTATTTCCGCCAGCTGATTTTAATACAACTGTTTTAGTTGATGGGCCTTCATCAGCAGCACTTGCTGCTGGAGCTGCTGCAACTGCAACAGCCATTGGATCAACACCAAATTCTTCTTTCATTGCATCAACTAATTCTTTTACTTCAAGAATAGTCATTTCTTTTAATGCACTTATAAAATCTTCTTTGTTTAATTTTGCCATAATTTATTCCTTCCCTTCCATTTTTTCAGCATATAAATTTAAACTTATTGCTAAATCTTTTACATATTGCATCATACCACCTGCAAGCATTGTAAGTAGTCCTTCCCTTGAAGGAATAGATGCATATTCTTTAATTGTAGCTAAATCAGCTACATCACCACTAATGATACCAACTCGAATATCTAACTTATCATGTTTTTTGGCATATTCTGATACAATTTTAATTGGTTCAAGTAATTTTTTACCAAACAAAATAGCATTCGGACCAGCTAAAAAATCATCTAAATTAATATTTAATTCATCAGCAGCTCTTTTTAGTAAAGTGTTTTTATATACCTTAACTTCAGCATCGACATTTTTAAGTTCTCTTCTCAAATCACTTAATTCTGCAACAGTCAATCCTTGGTATTGGAATATAATAACAGATTCACTAGCTTTTAACTTATCAACTATTTCATTGACAGTGTTCTTCTTTTGTTCAAGAATTTTTGTGCTTGCCATTTTTCCTCCTTTTATATTACAAAAAGCTTCCGTAGGGAAGCTTAAATAAAAGTCTTCAAGTTCCCCTCGGTAGGACTTATTTTATGCCTACTGTCTTCGGTTTTGCTTTTTCTAACGCTTATTATATTATATTTTTAATTAAATGTCAAAGCTATTTTTATCAACTTTAATTCCAGGACCCATTGTAGTAGAAATAGAAATATTTTCAATAAAATTTCCTTTTACTGTATTAGGTTTAGCTTTAACAATTGAACTAACAACATAAGATAAATTTTCACTTAAATCACTAGCTTTAAATGAAGCTTTACCAATTATAGTATGAACATTTCCAAATTTATCATTTTTATACATAACCATACCTTTTTTTAGTTCTTCAACAATTGCTCCTACTTTAGTTGTAACTGTACCAGTTTTAGGATTTGGCATTAAATTTCTTGGTCCAAGAATATTACCAATCTTACCAACTTCAGGCATCATATCTGGAGTTGCAACTACACAATCAAAATCAAACCAATTTTCATTTTTAATTTTATCAAGCAAATCTTTATCACCAACATAATCTGCACCAGCATTTTTAGCTTCTTCTGCAAAAGAACCTTTAGCAATAACTAAAACTTTTTTAGTTTTGCCAGTTCCATGAGGAAGTGATAAAGAACCTTTTAATTGTTGATCTGATTTTTTAGGATCAATATTAAGTTTAATAGCTACTTCAACAGTACTATCAAATTTAGTAACAGATGTTTCTTTTACTAATTTAATTGCATCATCTAAACTGTAAACTGTATTTTTATCTACGTTTTTTGATGCTTCCACATATTTCTTTCCGTGTTTTTTCATTTTTTCCTCCTTAACTGTGGTATTTTAAGCGGACAACTTTATAATATTTATAAAATTAATTTTCTTCTTCAGTAGTTTCTTCGTCTTCACCATGAACTGGTACATCAACATTAGCTTCTGCCATTTCCTTAGCTTCTGCTTCAAGTTCTGCAAGCTCTGCATCTCTTTTTGCTTGTTCTATTTCTTCTGCCTTTGCTTCTGCTGCTTGCTCAGCAAGTTCAGCATCATTTAAACCAGCAACAGCAATCCCCATATTTCTTGCAGTTCCAGCAATTTGTTTCATTGCTGCATCAACATCATATGCATTTAAATCTGGCATTTTTGTTTCTGCAATTTCTCTTAATTCTTTTTGTGAAATTGTAGCTACGATTTCATTAGCACCTTTTTTACTACCCTTATTTACTTTAGCAACCTTTTTTAGTAAAAATGCTGCTGGAGCAGTTTTTAAAACAAAGTCAAAACTACGATCATCATAAACAGTAATTTCACAAGGTACTATATCACCCATTTTGTCACGAGTTGCTTCATTAAATTTAGTACAAAATTCACCTAAATTAATACCTGCAGGTCCTAAAGCTGTTCCTACTGGTGGTGCAGGTGTTGCTTTACCAGCTTCAATTTGCAATTTAATTTTTCTTACGACTTCTTTAGCCACGAAAACACCTCCTATAAAATTTTTTCGCGTAAGTGGTCTATGGGCAAGTCCGCAATTTATCCCCGCCACTTAACAAATTATATTAAAAATATAAACTTGCAATTACGATAATACCATAAAAATCATAATTTTACAACTATTTTACAATTAATTTCAATCAAAATTTTTAATTACATATTGGAAGTGTGATAAAAATGTGATAATATTATTATATATAAGGAGGAATTAATTTGGCAGGAAAATTTTTTAATCAAAAAGTTAAAGGTTCGATAAATAATTCGATGAAAGCTTATATTATAGTTGGTGGAGTAATACTTACTATATTTATAGTTGTTATATTAATAGTTTCAATATCGGGAAAAAAAGATGTACCAGACCCAATAATTGAAGTACGAAGTGCTGTATCTGTTGAAATAAATGATGATTTACCTGATAAAACCGATTTTTTCTCCGAATTACAAAATGTAAAAGAAGATGATATTGATGTTGATTACTCAGGTGTTGATTTAAGTAAACTAGGTAGCTACAACATTAAAATTACTATATATGATAAAGAATATAAATCAACATTAAATGTTATAGATATTACTGCTCCTGAATTTACTGTAAAAGATGTATCAATTGCTAAAGGACAAGGATATGATGCTGAAGATTTTGTTGAAGAATGTAAAGATAATAGCAATGAAGAATGTACAATAGAATTTTACGATAAAGGCCTAGATCAAGATGGAGAAGAAATTGATTATGGTTCTTATCTTGCCGAAGGAACGTATGAAATCCAAATAGTTGCAAGTGATAGTTCAGGAAATGTCTCTCAACCACAAAAAGCAACACTTACAATAGGTGATGGTTCAACAGTTATTGATCCAACTACATGTAAATATGGAACAACAGAATATGATTCAAATACATATATTTTAGGTTCAAACGTAACAAGCAATGGTTGTGCATTAGATCTTAATTTATATCAAGATGAAAATACAACTAAATCAGCATACGATTTAGCTGCAGCTGATACTGAAAAATTACAAAAAGAAATTTCAGAAGCAAAAGTTGATAAAGAAATCAAAAAAACATTAAACAGACTTGTTACGCCTGTATTAAATAAAACTGGAAATGGACTAGTAGGATATACTATATTAATGGAACTAAAATTTATTTATACTGATGGTTCAGAAGAAGTTGTTGAAAAATATTATCTTGATACTGAAGGTAATAGAGTATATTCAATAAACAAATATAATCTTAACTAAAAAAATTGTAGAAATCAAATCTACAATTTTTTATTTATAATAATATTTAAAATTATTTTTTTCATATCCTAATATGGTTTTTTCACCATGTCCAGGATAAATAATAATATCATCATCATAATTACTTATTAATTTTAAACTATTTTGCATATCTATATCACTACCAGTATCCATATCAGTTCTTCCAATACTATTTAAAAATATAAAATCTCCACAAAATAATATTTTTTCATCCTTAAAATAATAACTTACAGAATCTTTAGTATGGCCAGGAGTATTAACAATTTCCCACCCCAAGTTAACACTACAAACATTTTCTTTAATATTAAAATAATTTTCGATTTTTTGTAAAGCCCCTATATGATCAAAATGATGATGAGTAATTAACACGCCAACAATATTTTTCCCCTCACAAGCTTTGATTATTTTATCTGCCTCATCGCCTGGATCAATAATTATTGATTGGTTTTTTTTAGTAACAATATAACAATTTTCTTCTAAGGGTCCAACAATTACTCTATTTATTTCCATAATTTAAGCAAACCATTGGGTTCTTGAATAGAACCAAACACCTTTATTTGGATATCCAGGTGGCTCAACACTATACGCACTAGCTGTTGATACACTAGTATTAACCCCCTCGCTTAATTGAAAATGTAAATGCGTTCCTGTTGTACATTTACCTTTTATATCCCACCCCCAAGTTCTTGCACCACCACCAACAGTTGCAATAATAGTACTTGAAGTAACTTTATCTCCTACAGAAACATAAATATCTAAAACATGAGCATATGTGGCTGTATAAGTCTTTCCTAAAATGTTATATTCAATATAAATTAAATTACCACCACAAGATTTTTGCCCAGTAGTTTCTTTTATTTTTTTAGCATTACGAACAGCTCTAACAACACCAGTACCAATAGAATAAATTGGAGTTCCTTCACTAATGCCTGCTAAATCAATACCATTATGAAAACTTCCACCATTAAAACTACGGTAACCATAAGCACTACTTACATAGGCTTTTACTAGTGGCTTTAACCATGTTGAATTATAACCTATACTACCTTCACATACCGATAAAATATCAGAATCTTTACAGCCTATATCTTCATAATATTTAATTTGTTCACTTACATAAGTTATTTTATCATCAATACTTTCAGTAATATCATAAATACCATCTAAGTTATTTTCTAAATCATTAATTTTAACTTCCAAACTAGCAATTTGGTCTTTTAAATCTGCTTGTTTTTCAATTAAATCAACTTGTAATTCTTCGTTTTTATTTATTAATTCCTCTAATTCAACTAAATTTTCTTGATTATAATTAGATAATTCTTTAATCGCATCACTACGCATTATCATTTCTGTTAATGAACTAGAATCTGTAATAAATTCCATATAAGCATTATTACCATTCATTATTTGATAAAATATCATTAAATCTTCAGTTTGTTTATTTAATTCTTCAATTCTTTCATTATATTCTTCTATTTCTGCTTTAGCAATTTCTATTTCATTTTTAGCATTTGCAATATCTTTATTTGCTTGTTCTATCTCCGCTCTTTTTTTAGAAATTTCTGATTTAGTATATTGTTCTTTTTGTTCATTTTCTTTCTTCTGTTGTTTTAAATCAGCTAAATCATTTTTTAAATCTTGCAGTGTTTCTGCTTCTTTGGCTCTTACATTAATAGGTTCTAAAAAAACTACACCTAGAACAAAAAACACTAAAATATATCGCAAAAAATACTCAGGTAATTTTTTATAATTCATTATATCACTTCCTATATTTTTAAATACTTTCCAACTGCTTTTAAACTACCTAACATTCCTACAATAGCTCCTAATACTAAAAGAACTGCTGATACATAAAAAACAAAATTAAATGGTTTTATTAAAACTAACATATTTGAAAAAATATGGCCGTTTAAAATATCATATAAAATTACATAACCATAAATAGAAACACAAATAGGTATAATTGCTCCAATTACTCCAATTATAAATCCTTCAAATATAAATGGTAATTTAATAGTTATATTACTAGCACCTACTAAACGCATTATTTCTATAGCACTTCTTCTACTAAAAATAGTCAATTTTATAGTATTACTTATTAAAAATGCAGTAACTAATACTAAAGCAATAACTACAACTACAACTACTTTTTCCATAACGTCAAATGCAGATATTATAGAATCAACCATTCCATCTCCATATTTAACAGTATCAACACCACTAATTTCACTAATAATTTTCGCAGTTTCACTTAAATCATTTACATCTTTAACTTTAACTATAAGTGAATCCATAAGGGGATTTTCATCTAAATAATTTAATACTGTTTCAAAAGCATCATCATATTCACTCATTTCTTCTTTCCATTCAGTTTTACTTTTAAATGTATATTCAGAAACATTTTCTTGAGACATTATATCACTTTCAATGTTTTCTATTTGTTCTTCAGTAACACTTTTATCTAAATATACAACTATACTAAGTTCATCTTCAATTAATTTTGTTGCATTTTCTATATTTGCAGCACTTATTATAGCAACAGAAACTAAAATTAAAGTAATTGTTGTACATAAAATTGATGCAATACTTAAACTAAAATTTCTTAAAACACTTTTAAATGCATCTCTAATACTTCTTACAAAAATTCTAACTGGCCTCATGTGTCTTATAACTTCCTTTCGCATAATCTCCAACTAAAAGACCATGTTCTATTAATAAAACTCTTTTTTTCATTCTATTAACAATATCTTTATCATGGGTTGCCATTATAATAGTTGTTCCTAAATCTTTATTTATATTTTCAATAACTTTCATTATTTCTTTACTCGTTTCTGGATCTAAATTACCAGTAGGTTCATCACAAATAAGTAATTTTGGTTTATTAACTATGGCCCTAGCAATACAAACTCTTTGTTGTTCTCCACCAGAAAGTTCTCCAGGAAATGCTCTTACTTTATGCTTTAACCCTACACGTTCTAAAGCACTCATTACCATTGGCCTAATTTCTTTTTCTTTCATTCCAACACATTCTAAGGCAAATGCAACATTTTCATATACTGTCAATTTTGGTAACAATTTAAAATCTTGAAAAACAATTCCTATTTTTCTTCTTAATTTATAAACTCTTCTATTTCTAATTTTACCAACATTTAAACCACCCACCATAACAGTTCCACTACTTGGTTTTTCTTCTCTATATAAAGTTTTTATAAATGTTGACTTTCCACTTGCTGTAAGGCCAATAACAAAAACAAATTCACCTTTATCAATTTCCACAGATACATTTGCAAGAGCAGTTACACCATTTCGATAAACTTTACTTACATTTTTTAATTCAATAAATTTCATATGGTCCTCCATATTAAATTATATCATTAAATTTCTTTTTAATAAATGGAAATTATATGAAATTTGTCGATATATGTCAATTTTAATTTTTATTTATTTAAAATTTTTTAAACTAAAAGGCACTAGAAAATAATCTAGTGCTTATAATTAAAATATTCTATGAATGGATACACAAGCTGAATAATTATCATTCGGTACTAAAGCAAAATCAACTTCTGAAGTGTTGATTAATCTATAGCTTGTTCCGCCGGGTGCATAAAATATAGCATTACCATTTAAAGTACCTGTATCACAACAAGCAAGTTTATTATGCGTTGAAGAATGGGCTATTAACACATCTTCTGGCCAATATTGATGAAATTCAACTCCTAATGCTTTTGGTTCGCAATCAAATTCGTTGTCTCTACTATATGAGTTCATTTTTGCGTTTCTTGCATTTATCCACCAATGTACATTATATATTCCTTCTTCAGGAATATAGAAATCTCCAGTAGAATTATTGTAAGTAATTTTATTAGATAAATTTGTAGTTTGAAATAATAATGGATTTTGTACTGGAACTGTTGAATTAGTTTCATCATGTACCATTGCATAACTATCAAATGTTGATCCAGGACCAGCTGGACCTGTTGCTCCGGTGGCTCCTGTTGGACCTGTGGCTCCAGTAGCACCAGTTGGGCCTGTTACTCCAGTGGCTCCAGTAGCACCAGTTGGGCCTGTTACTCCAGTGGCTCCGGTGGCTCCTGTTGGACCTGTGGCTCCAGTGGCTCCTGTTGGACCTGTGGCTCCAGTAGCACCAGTTCTACCCTGCGGACCGGTTGCACCTTGCGGACCTGTACATCCAGTACATCCACAAGGACCAGTTGGCCCTGTTGGCCCTGTTGGACCAGTACATTCACCAACTAAACATTTTATTATTTCACATATACAACTATTACTGCAATCTTCTAATTGGTCTGTTAGTATATTTTCGTTCAATGCTTTCCCCCCTCTCAATATAAAATATGAAGAAAACAAAAAAGTGGATAAGCTATTGTCCACTTTTTTTAAAAACTTTTCTTATCCTACGATAAACATTTAATAAACAGGGTAACATTTTATAGAATAACTTATTATTTACTAAATCAAATTCTCCTATAAATTCAATGTATTTGTCACCAAATTTTCTTTTAAAATCATGTAATTTGGCTAAATTTTTGTAAGTTGTATGAGGATCTCCTGGAGTACCAAACAAATCAAAAAAATCATATTTTTTATTATATGCATCCTTTATGGCTTCATAATAACTTCGAGTAACTGCAAAAGTTAAATTAGCAACTTCATTACTACCTATAAACATACTCCATGCTCTATTTTTAGTATAGGTGCAAATTAAAGAACATATAATTACTTTTTCTTCTTTCAATGTATTAAAAATTTCAATATCT
Source organism: uncultured Bacilli bacterium (assembly GCA_944331865.1). Taxonomy (GTDB): domain Bacteria; phylum Bacillota_I; class Bacilli_A; order RF39; family UBA660; genus Onthocola_B. The sequence goes on from CALVIZ010000018.1 coordinate 9,289, forward strand.
TTTTCTAATTTATTTATTTGATTAATAATGTCAATCTTTCTTTTTTTGTTTTTTTCTAATTCTAACTTTAAATTATCTATGTCTTTTGTAAATTTATTTATTAAATTTTTAGGTTTTATAGATATATTAAAGTATTTAACTAATTTTTCTTTTTCTAATTCTTCTGTAAATATTTTATAATAATTTAAATTATGAGCATCAAAATCATCCTTGGAACTATTACATTGTATTAAATGATAAAAATTTTCTACATTAGGTTCATTATCTATTTCAAAATCATATAACTCACTTCTTTTTACTGATTTTAAAAATGATTTTGACATTTTAGCTTCTATTTCTTCCCAATCTTTATTTAAATCTATTCTAAAAGTATATCTTGGCTGATTACCTTCATATAATTTATAAAAACCTGTATGCTTATATCCCAAACTTAACATATAATTATATAATTCATAATTATTATTACCACCTTCAATTGGTCTAGCTTCTTCATCAATATCTTGATAACTAATATCAGGATCAAATTTTATATAAATTATTTTTTTATCTTTCATAAACTGTTTTAAATAAGAACTAAACTCTTTTATTAAATTCAAATCTCTATAATCTAATATAAATCCCCTAGGACAATAACCGTAAGAATAACCAAAAGGGGTTTTTTTAAGCAAAATTAATGCTGTTGCAACTAAATTATTATCATTATTTTCCAACCCAACATAATAAGGAATTTGTCCTTTTATTCTTTTGCAAAATTGTCCCCATGCATAACTTTGCAAAAAATGGGATTTTTGATGATTATCTGTAAATTTAATGTATTTATCTTTATCAATGTTTTCTATAAATTTCATTTTTACCTCTTATTAATTAATCTAATTTTATTTTTAACATTTTTTAGTTTATGATAACAAGCAAAAGCAACTTTATACATATAATAATAAGGTTTACTAATAATTAAATCAAATTCTCCAATTAATTCAACAACTTCGCCCCCAAAATCTTTTTTAAAAGAATACAACCCATATAATGGATTACTTTCACTAAAATCACCAGTTATTCCATAAAAATTATATCTATTATATCCGTTAAGAACAGCATATTCTAACATTTTATAATTTAGATAATAAAATGATTGAAAATTCATAACTTCTTTATAAGAACCTCCAACTAAGGCTACAACTTCATTACCATAAATTAAGAATAAAATTCCACTAAGAACAATTATATTTCCATATTTTTCTTTTAACTGTTCTATTTCCTTAATTTTATTATCCAATCTTTCAATATTATGCATAATTTCCGTTTGCTTTTGTTCATATTTCTTTTCGTTAGTATGAACTATATTATTGTCATGCATATTCTTACGATTATCATAATCTTTTTCCAATCCTTCTTTCTCTTTTCTTAATTCCACAATAGTTCCATCAGCATTTAACTCTGCAAAAATTATTTTTAATATTCCACTATCATGAAAGCAATTATACATATTTTCATAATATGATAAAGGCCTATCAATAAATTCTCTACGATCTCCAGTATGTTTAGTTATATCTTTAAACTTTGAAATTTCATCAAAACCTATTTCACGACATTCAATATTGTATTTGTCATTAGTTTTTATGATTTGTCTAGTTTTTCTATCCATATCTTTTAAAAGTTCATCTATTGTTTTATTCTTAGTATTTATTACATATATCCATCTTGGTTGCAATGCTTCAAGCATTAAATTAAAACCAAAATGTTTATATCCTAATTTTTTTAAATTCTCAAAAGCTTTAAAATTATTTTCGCCATTCGGAACAATATCACCATTAATATCTCTTTGTTGATACATTAAATATGGATCTATCTTTATAAATATTCCATTATCCTTTTTTACATATTCTTTTATTTTTTTAGTAAATTCTTTTAATAATTCATAATTATTATAGTCTATTAAGAAACCTCTTGGAGAATAAAACATTTTCTTTTTTATAGGAGTTATTTTGGATAAAACTAAAGCTGCTGCAACTATTTTATCCTTGTCTTTTAAACCTAATAAATGCATTTCCCAATTATTATTTTCTTTTAAATGACCCCATTCGACAGTTTGATAAAAACTAGCTTGGTCATGATTACTAGCAAATTTCTTAAATTCATCTTTCGTTAATTTAACAAATTCCATTATATCACTCTACTTTCTAAATTATTATATCATTTATTTTTTAGTTTTCTTACTAAATTATAAACATAATATAAAACTTTATTTAATGGCAAATCAAATTCACCAATATATTCAATGGTTTTACCTCCAAAACCTCTTTTAACTTCATAAACTCCATAATCAGAATCATTTATATCAAAAATATTTTTAACTCCTAAAAAATTTACAAACACAAGTTTATCTTCTATAGCATCATTTATCATTTTAGGATACATAATATATTTAGGATTAAATTTGCGATAAGCATTATCCATTCCACTAGCAAAAGATACAACTTCATTATATTTTGTTATAGTATACATACTTGCAATATAAGTTATATTTTCCAATTTTTTAGTTTCTTCTAATTCAACATGATATTTTTCTAAATTTTGATTTATAATTTTTTCTTGTTCTTTTAATTTATGTCCAACATTATCATGTTTTATTTTTTCTTTTAATTCCTTATATCTTTTTTCTTCTTCTTTAATTTTGTTTTTTAAATTATTAACATACTCTTTTTTATCTATATATACAACATACATTTTTACATTATCTTTAAAGTTATCAATTATATTTTTATAAAACTTTTTACTTAAATTTTTAAATTGTTTTCTTTCACTTGTTTTTTCAAAAAAAGAATAAACTAAATCTAAATCATCAGTGGTTTTTATATTTACACCTTTAAAACTTGCAATATCAATATTTTTTCTAGTACTTTTACTCATTAATTCTAATTGTTTATCAAAACTATTTTCTAATTTTATACGATGAACAAATCTAAATTGCTCAGTTTCAAATCCTAAATTATAACCATGATGAACAAAACCATAATATTTTAAACTTTCAATTAATTGCTTACTTTCAATAAAAGATTCTTTCTCTTTATTTTTATCATATTTAGCTAATATTATCGGTGGATCTATTTTAACAAATATAATACTATTTTTAAAATAATTTTTTAAAGCATTTTTAAATTCCAAAATATTTTGATAATCATAAATAAAACCTCGAGACGCATAGGCGTAATAATATTTTTTTAGTATTTTTACATAGACAACTAAAGAAACACCAATTAACTTATCATTATCAAAAAGACCTAATAACTCACATTTCTTGCCTTCTTTTTGTTTTAAATGATACCATTCAATACTTTGATAAAAACTACTTAAATCACTTTTTTTAACAAATCTTTCATATTCTTTTTCATTAATTTCTTTTAAAGTCATTATTTTTACTCCTTAATTTGTATTTTACCAAAAGTAATATATTTTAATACTCGATTAACCATTTTTTTACCAAACAATCTATTAATAATGCCCATCTTATAAGTTATTAAAATATATATTGTACCTCCTATTAAAGTATATAAGCAAATATCTAAAATAGAAAATAACTTACTATCTAAATTAAATGGTACAATTAATTTCATTAAATATAAAATAATAAGCATAACGATTAAAGCAATAAGTATATCTTTAAGTGCTTTCCAAGTGTTTTTATAAGAAATTTCAGGATATTCTTTTATTTTTGCTAATACGATAGTAATTGATAATATTAACCCAAAAATTGTAGCTAAAGGAGCACCATAAAATGGTGGTATTTTAATTGCATTACATAAAAGCATTAATGGAACATCTAATAATGCATTAGTTAAAAAGCCAACTAATACAGCTATATAAACAGTTTTATATTCATTTAATCCTTGAGCAGTTTGAATTGAAATTAAATATAAATTACTAAATATGGCAGAAATAATACTTAATTTAAAAGCCGTAGATCCCAATTCATTAATTCCATAAAATACATTCCAAACAGGCTCAGCTAAAAAAGACAACCCAAAAGCTGCTGGTAAAGAAATAAATAGGATTATTTGTAAAGCTTGGTTAAAAATTTTATTTAATTCTTTATAATTTCTTTTAGTATGTTCAGTTACAATATTAGGTATTAAACTGACTGTTATACCAGTGGCAACGGCTGTTACTATCATATTTAATTTATAACCCCAAGTAGTAATAACTCCAGCAACATATTCTGAATCAGCACCACTAAAACCTATTTTAGATAAAGTTCTAATAATTAAAGACATATCAACAGTATTATAAATGTTTACCGTTAAATTAATAATTACAAAAGGAATTGCATAATATAAAATCTTTTTAAAAATTTCTTTATTAGTAACATTATCTTTTTCTAATTTTTTATCTAAACTTAATTCTTTTTTATTAGTTAGTATTTTACTAATAATATAAATTATTGCAGCAAGTCCTCCAATAAAAGCTCCAGATACAGCAACTGCAACACCCATAGATACAGATTTATGTAAAATATTTATAACAAAATAACTACCAAAAATAATTACTAAAATTCTGACAATTTGTTCTATCATTTGTGAAACACTTGAAGATTTAATATATTTATGGCCTTGTAAATAACCTTTAGCAACACTTAAAAATGGAATAATTAAAACTGCAAAAGAAACTACAAATATAACTAAAGTAATATCTTCTAAAGAATTACCACCTGTCATATCACCCACAATCCATTTAGCAACATTTTCAGAGAAAAACATTAAAAATATAAAACATATCGCCGATAAAATACTAACAATAAATATTCCAAGTTTAAAAGACCTTACTTTTGCTTCTTTTAAACCTAATGATTCATATTCACTAACAATTTTACTCATAGCAATCGGAATACCTGCAGATGATATACTTAAAAATATAAGATAAATGTTATATGCATAACTATATAATGCACTACCTTGACTGCCAATAATAGCATAAAAAGGTATTACATAAAGCATACCTAAAATTTTAGTAAAAATTAAAGCTAATGTGGCAATTATTGTGCCTTCTAAAAATGAATTTTTTTTCATTTATCTCTGCCTCGATTCATTATTATTTTACCAAAAAAATAAATATATAACAATATTTCTTATATTTTTCTGTATTGTAGTGTCTAATAATATATTTAGAGTATAGACTTTAAACGACTTGTTTGTTACAATTAATATGGTGATAATATGTTAATAACATTAATTTTAATTTTAATAATTATTATAGGATTACTAACTATACTTTATGTAAATATATATAATAATTTAGCAATTTATAAAACAAAGATTGAAAAAGCAGAAAACATAATTGATGAAGCATTAAGAAATAAATATGACATTATTGCTAAATTGAATGTATTAATAAAAAAAGAAGTAACAAAAAAGGATTATTTAAAAGATTACATTGAATTAAAAGATAAAAAAGTTAGTAATTTTGAAATTGATAGAAAACTAGCTGAAGCAACTAATATAATTTTAGAAGTTAAAAATGATCATGAAAAACTAAATAATAAAGAATTTAATTCGTTATTAAAAGAAATTGATGCAATTAATGAAACATTAGCATCAAGTAAAAATTATTATAATAACAATACTTCAAAATTAAATCAAATAATTAGAAAATTTCCTTCAAATATTATAGCTAAAATTCATAAATATCGCATTAAACCATTTTTTGATGGCAAAAATATGCAAGATGCTGTTATTGATGATTTTAAATTATAAAAGTTCTCAGAAATGAGAACTTTTTATTTTGACCAATCAATAGGTTCTAAATTATTTTTAATTAAATAATTATTAGTTTTTGAAAAAGGTTTACTACCGAAAAAACCACTATAAGCCGAAAATGGCGATGGATGTGGGCTTATTATAATAAAGTGTTTAGGATTAGTAATTAATTTTGCTTTTTCTTTAGCAAAATTACCCCATAAGATAAATACAATTGGAGAATCTTTTTTATTTAAAACTTTAATTATATAATCAGTAAGTAATTCCCAGCCCCAATTACGATGACTACCAGCTTTATCTTTTTCAACAGTTAAAACAGCATTTAATAAAAGTACTCCTTGTTTTGCCCAACCAGTTAAATCACCATCTAATCTTGGCTTAATTCCCAAATCTGATTCCAATTCTTTATATATATTTTGTAAAGATGGTGGTAATTTAATACCTTTTTGAACTGAAAAAGATAAACCATGAGCTTGATTTTCTCCATGATATGGATCTTGACCAACTATAACAACTTTTGTATTTTCATAGTTTGTCAATTTTAAAGCATTAAAAATATAATCTTTCGGAGGATAAATAGTCTTAATATCATATTCTTCCATTATTTTATTATAAAAGTGCTTAAAACCATTACTATTCCATATAACTTGTAAAACTTCATCCCAATCATTTCCAATCATTTTTCCACTTCCTTTAAAGCTATATTACAAGCATATACAATTTTATCTAAAGAATCAGCTGAAATTAAAAACCTATTTTTATGACAAAATGTTAAATAATCTGGCAAGGAAGTAAGCCATTTTTTAGGAAATGGTTTTTTTAATTCTACCGTATCACTATTTATTGGTACACCTTGCGCAGAATATCCACCTCTTTTTGAAGGAAATATTACATATATTGCTTTTGTTTTAGGTAACAAATTAGTAAAATGTAAATGATCATCTAAAATAATAATTTCTTTATTTTGACTTTCTTCATAAGCTTTTTGAACTTTTAATTCTTCTAGAAAAATATTCTTTTCCTGTTCAATTAACTTAGTTAAGAATATACTAGCAATTCTAACTGCTTCACTAAATTCTTTATCTCCAGAAGAATTATTATTAGGATTAAGAGCAGAAATAGCAATACATAAAGAATCTTTAGAACCCGTATTATCAGATAAATCTAAAAGAGATATAAATTTTTTATCAATGGCCTCCACTATATAATCATCATATACTTGTGGTGCAAAATTTCGCCATAATTTTCCAAATGCAGCATAAGGAATTTGATTATTTCGATAATCACTTAAACCATGATGATCAAACAAACCATCTCCTATATCATATACTAAACCAACAAAATCTTTAGGTACACTTGAAGCCCTAATAATTTGAATATTAGGATTAAGTATTTTAACAAAAGCTGTTGAAAATACATCATCAGCATGAAATGTACCATTATGGGTAAGTCCATATTTACATTTTTTTAATTCTTCTAAATTCATATTTCTATTCCTTATTTATGATATGTTTCATTATTGATAATTTTAAATGATCGATAAATTTGTTCTAATAATATTCCCCTAAATAAACCATGAGGAAAAGTAAAACCAGAAAAACTAATAATTTTATCACATTTATTTTTGACTATATCATTTAAACCTAATGAACCACCGATTATAAAAGTAATATTGCTATTAATTAAAAAAGTTTTTTCAACTAAATATGCAAATTTCTCACTAGTATATTTTTCTCCTTTAATATCTAAAGCAATATTAAATTCATTACTTTTTATATGTTCTAAAATATTTTTATTTTCTTTTTCAATATCAATATTTTCCTTTAATTCTATAATTTCTATTTTATAATATTTATTAATTCTATTTAAATAATCATTTATTAAATCTTGTAAATATTTTTCTTTTATTTTTCCAACACACAATATTTTAATCATACTTCAATCACTTCTGTCTTTTCATTTTGCCTTGCACAAATAATATTTTTAAAATTTAAACCATAATTCATAAAAGTATTATTAATAGTTTCCATAGCAATACTTTCTAAGTTATTAATTTCACTTAAGTGTATTAAAATAATTTTTTTAGTATTATCACCAATTAACTTACTTAAATAAAAAGAACTAGATTTATTAGATAAATGACCATTATCACTTAAAACTCTTCTTTTTAACCAATCTGGATATGGCCCATGTTGTAACAATTCAACATCATGATTACTTTCAAATAAATAAACATCTAAATTTTTTAATAGTTTAAAATACTTATTATTTACATAACCAGTATCAGTTACATATGCTAATTTACTAAAACCATCATCAATTATAAAATTTCTAGAATCAATAGCATCATGACTAGAATGAAAAGAAGTTATTTTTATATTATCAACTTCTAATTCATTTTCAATAGTCACTATATGTTTATAATCTTTTAATTCTTCCAATTCATATAGTAATTGTAATGAAACAATTATTGTTGCATTAGTTTTACTAACCAAAGATTTTAAAGCTGATATATGATCAGTATGATTATGACTAATCAAAATATAATTAATATCCTTTATATCAACATCTATTTCTTTTAATTTATCCTTAATATATTTATAATTTTTGCCGGCGTCTAATAATATTTTTTGGTTATTTGCTTCAACATACGTAACATTTCCTTTAGACCCACTTGCAAGTACACAAACTTTCATTATAGCCCCGCATAAACAGTACTTAAAGGATCCATAGATTGTGAATAACCTCCAGCAAAAGGCTCACCTTGATATAGACCTAAATGTAAATGCGTTCCAGTAACAAAACCACTATTTCCCATAAAGCCAATAATATCCCCTCTTTTTACTTGTTGACCTTCAGTAATATTAAATCCACTTAAATGTGCATAAACTGAATATAAATTATTATCATGTTTTATAACAATATAATTACCATTTGACCATTGATAACAACTTTTACATTCTGGAGAAACATTTACAGCTACTCCATCAGCTATTGCATATATTGGAGAACCATACCCGGTACCAGAAATGTCAATACCTTCATGAAGTTTACCCCAACGCAAGTAATAACGACTTGTTATAACGGATGGTTGATTTGTTGGCCATCCCCATTCACCTTCTAAATTAATATAACTACCTGTAATTCCTGGTCTAGTAGGTCCAACTATTGTTATTTCAGTTACAGCTGTTCTAATTGGCACTGTTTGCTCAATATTAATTTGACTAGATGCTTCACCATTCTTAACTTGATAAGTTTCATAGTTTAAAGATAATCCAGTAATTCCAGCCTGTGTAATTTCTTTATAACCATATGGTTTACTATAATCAGTATCAGTTTTAGTAGAATAAGGTGTAATAGCTTCTTCAATTCTATAAACATTATATATGAATGTGACTATAGGATTAATTAATGTAACATTGACAGTGTCACCAATATTAAGCATTACATTTTCACTACGATAATCTGGATTAGCAATTAAAAATTCTTGAGGATTCAAATTAAATTCATCACTAATACTATTAATACTATCTCCAGCTTTTACAACATAATTATCCATTTCAGCATCAACACCAAATAATAAATCCTGAGTTAAAGAATCAGATTCTGTATATATTTTATCATTAATACTTATAAGAGATTCTCTTATCATAATATTTTCTTGAAAATACATATTAGTTATTACTTGTCCAATATCATCTAATTCTTCTATTTCCCCATTCATAAAATTATTATAATCTTTTTCACTTACAAAAGCTAAAACATAACTTTTTATAGCATCATAAAAAATATTTGGATCCAAAACATTTATAACAAAATCATCTGGAATTTCACCATTTTCTTGATTACTATCAGTGTATTTAATAGTGATTGTATAACCCTTAATTGTAAAATCATCTCTTTCTTCAATCATTTTGTATATTTCATCCGCAGTCGTATAATTTGAAGAATAAGTATTAGTTTTAATAATTTCAAATACATCTGGAGGATACACATAATCCACATTATATTCATTTTTAATTGCTATTTGCTTATTATTAATTAAATCATATAATTCATTTTCGTCTTTAATTAATCCAATCATTTCACCATCTAAATATACTTTATAAGAAGCATTAGCAATATCAATTTTAATATTATATTGTTCATTTATAAAATATAAAACAATAATTCCTATTGACAATACAATTGTAATAATTATATCTTTAATTTTCATTATTTTCACCACTTGTCTTTAATACACTTTTAAAAGAACTCATATTAAGTTCAAATAATAAGTTTATAGTTCCCAAGCCCCCTTTTCTATGCTTAGCAATAGTTAGTTCGGCTGGTACGATTTTATTATTAAAATCTTTAGCTTTTTCATAATAATCTTTTCGATTAATAAATAATACCATATCAGCATCTTGTTCTAATGAGCCAGACTCTCTTAAATCTGCAAGCATAGGTTGATTACTTTCTCTTTTTTCAGCACTTCTTGATAATTGTGCTAAAGCAATAACTGGCACATCTAATTCTAAAGCCATTGTTTTTATTGAACGAGAAATTTCAGATACTTCTACTTGCCTTGATTCAACTCTCTTATTTCCACTATTAACTAATTGCAAGTAATCTATTACTACAAGCCCTAATCCATTTTCACTATTAGCTAATCTTCGACATTTAGCCCGAATATCTTGTACTGTTGAACTAACATTATCTTCAATATAAATATTAGTTTCTGATAATTGAGATAAAGCTTCATTGTACCTTTTCCAATCTTTTTCTAACATATTACCAGTTTGTAATTTATATGAATCTATTTGACCTGTTGCAGAAATCATTCTATTTACAAGCATTTCAGCTGACATTTCAAAGTTAAAAATCGCTACAGCTTTTTTAGTTCTAGAAGCTGCAAAAGTTGCCATATTAAGAGCTAAAGCTGTTTTTCCCATTCCGGGACGAGCAGCTAAAATAATCATTTCTCCACCATGTAAACCAGTTGTTATTTTATCAAAATCTGGAAATCCTGTTTCTAAACCAGTTATAGTTTGTTTATGTTTAGCAAGTTCTTCTAATTTTGCTTGAGCATTTCTTAATACCTCTTGAATAGGCATAAATGAACCAACAGATCTAGCTCTAACAACATTTAATATATTTTTCTCAGCACTATCTAATAAAACATTTATATTTTCATCTTCATAAGTAGTATTAATAATATCAGTAGCTGTATCTATTAAATTTCTTCTAATAGCATAATCTTTAATTATTTTAATATAAAAATCTAAATTAGCACTTGTTACTACAGAATCTATTACATCAGCAATATAATCCAATCCAACTGTATTTAATTTCTTGTCTTTATCCAGTTCATCTTTAATTGTAGTTATATCTATTGGAGTTCTACTTTCATGTAAACTTTTTATGGCGTTAAAAATAAACTTATTTCTTTCATCATAAAACATATCAGTTGTTACTTCTTCAACAATTTTATTAACTTCTTCATTGTTAATAAAAGCAACACCTAATACACTCATTTCTGCTTCAAGATTTTGTGGCATTTTTCTTGCCATATTTCCTCCTTATTTTATTAAATTAATTTTTATATTAAACTTTACTTTTTTATGTAATTCAACTTCTACATTAGTAATACCTAATGTACTTAAATTACCATTAATTTTAATATTTTTTTTATCTATTTTATATCCCATTTCTTTTAATTTATCACTAATTTGTTTACTTGAAATAGTACCAAATACTTTATCTTTTTCTCCAACTTTTACTTTAAATTCAATAATTTGATCATTTAGTTTTTTACTTATTTCGTTATATTCTTTAATTTTATTTTCTTCTTCTTTTTCTCTTATATCTAATTCTTTATCTAATATTTCTTTACTTCTTTTAGTATATGGTACTGCTAAATTATTTTTAATTAAATAATTATTTGCATAACCATCACTTACTTCTATCACACTATCTTTTTTACCTTTTCCTTTAACATCTTTTAATAAAATTACTTTCATATGGCCTCCTTTCAAGTCATAATCTATTATAACATTTTTAGTAACTTTAGTAAAATGAAATGTACATAAAAATTTTTATTGTTTAAAACAAAAAATAGATTAAAATATGTAATATCATTACTTTAATCTATTTAAATAATAATTTGTTTAATTAATACGAATTGGATCGCCGATAGTACCGGACCCACTGATATAAAAAGTAGAAGAAGCTAGATAAAAACAAGGTCGAACCGCTTTACCACCTGAAACATAGTCTGTTTCAACAATTCCATCCGATTCAATATTAAAAGCAAAATTAGAAAAAGAAGAAACTCGAGATATTGTCCATTCTGTTAATCCTGCTAACCAATTTGAACTTTTTGCTGAACTGTAACCATATAATGTTGTTGTCCAATAATTATTACTTGCTGCATATCCATAATCACTTACATACATTAATCCTATTTTCATACGGTCTGTTGTGCTACTTGATGAACTTCCTACTTCAAAATCATAATACTGTTTTGCCGTATATATATACATTTGTTGATCATTTATTCCTCCTACATTCCATGTATGAGTAATTATTTTATCTTGCCATATATCACTTATAGTACTTAAAAAACTTGAATTTAAAATTGTTCTTATACTTGATGTACTCCATGTATTACCAGTCTTAGAATACCATACATAATTTCCATAACTAGTTGATTTAATTATTTTTACCTCACCATTAAAAATTCCAATTATTCGGTACAAATTATTATTAGGACATATACCTGCATCGCTTCCAAAACATACATAATTATTGGGATTTGCTCCAGCATATCTATATGAATTATCAGCAGCACTATTAGCTAGACTACTTGTATGATAATATATTCCATTTGACCCTTGACTAGTATATAAACCTTTTATATAATCTACTAAAGTTGGCACACTATCTGTCATTATATTTATACTATATTCATTAGAAATATTTCCGTTTATATCTTTAACAAATATAATCATATTATAATTAGTTTCATCTTCTAATGTTGTAAAAGTATATTTATTTGTTGTGCTTGTTCCAGCAATTTGTTCTCCACTTCCATCTATTATAAAATAATATTTACTTATTTCATATTCACTTGTAGCATTTACTGTTAAGGTAAATCCAGTCGTTGTTATATTACTTACACTAACATTATTTATTGTTGGTATAGATATATCTGTTGTACTAACATTTAATTCATATATATTTGATTTTGCATTTGTGCTATCTACTGCATATACTTCTATTTTATATTCTGTTAATTTGTTTAAATCTTCTATTGTTATTATGTTATTTGTACTTTCTATATAGCCACTTTCATTTACTTGATAATAATATTTACTTATACTTCCATTTTCACTTGTTGCACTTATATCTATGGTTATACTACTTCCTGTTATATTTGTAGCTACTACATTATCTATCCATACTCCATTATATTTATCAAAATAGACATAACATTTATCTGATTTATTTGTTAATAAATTTACTGTATTATTTTGTGAATTATATTCTAATTCTCCTCCATTTTCACATCCACTTAAGGTTTTATTAAATATATAACCTTCCTCTGGCCATGTATTATCTTTTGATTCTTCATACTCTTTACTTCCTGCTTCTGTTTCATACATTAATGTTAACATATTACTTTTTATTATTTCTTTTTCTTCTTTATTTTTTATTATATTTTTTTCATTTTTATCTATATTATTTATAGTAATTATACTCATTACTATAATTGTTAATATAACACTACTTATCAACATTATTTTTTTCATACTTCCTCCATATATTACCATTTGGTTATATACTAAAACTATTATATTACCATTTAAGGGTATTGTCAATATAACCATTTAGGAATATGAGAAAATTAAATTGGTGATAAAATTGAATATAAATAGACTTAAAGAAATTAGACAAGATAAAGATGTATATCAGAAAGATATAGCAAAAATATTAAATACTTCTCAAAAACAATATAGTTTATATGAAACTGGTATTAGATTAATACCTATAGATAAATTAGTAATATTAGCACAATACTATAATACATCAACTGATTATTTACTAGGTTTAACTGATGAAAGAAAACCTTATCCTAAATCAATAATAAAATAGTATTAACAAATTAAAAAAAAATATAGATTAAGTTAATCTATATTATTTTACAAATGGTATTAAAGCCATAAATCTTGCATATTTCACTTGTTGAGCAATATGTCTTTGATGTTTAGCACAAGCTCCAGTCATTCTTCTAGGTAATATTTTACCCTTATCATTAATATATTTATTAATTATCATTACATCCTTATAATCTACGCTTTTACCAGCACACATTTGACATATTTTTTTCTTTTTACGATAAAATTCTGCCATTATTTCCTCCTTTATTAAAATGGTAAATCATCACTACTTAAAGTAAACTCTTCTCCAAAGTCTTTATATGGATCTTCATTAATATCTGTAGTTTCTATATCTTTAGTATTATCTTGAGGACTATAAGAAATACTACTATCAGCTTGATTATCACCAGCGTTAGTTTTACTTCCTAAAAATTCCATTTGTTCAACAACTACATCAGTAGTATATCTTTTTGTTCCGTCTTGTGCATCATAACTACTATTTCTGATTCTTCCAGTACAACTTACTTGTGTACCTTTTTTACAATATCTATTAATAGTAGAAGCTAATCTATTAAATGCTACACAATTAATAAATTCTGTTTCTCTTTCACCATTACGATTTACAAAATCAGAATTACAAGCTAAAGAAAATCTTGCAATTTCCATATTACTTTGAGACATTCTTGATTCGGGATCTCTAGTTAATCTTCCAATCAATATTACTTTATTCATACTATTCTCCTTCTAATTTAATAATTAAATGTCTTAAAACATTTTCATTAATAGAAACCTTACGGTCAAATTCACGAATAGTTTCTTTATCAGCTTCAACAGTCATTACATAATAATAACCACTTACTTCCTTATTAATTGGATAAGCTAATTTTTTTCTACCCATTTCTTTGAATTCAACAACTTTTGATGGTTTCTTGTTTATAAGTTTTTGTAAATCTTCACTAGTCTTTTTAATTTTATCTTCTTCCATAGTAGATTTAACTATAAACATAATTTCATACTTAGTCATTTCATTCCACCTCCTTATGGTCTACTTCGGCTTTTAAAAAAAGCAAGGAGTAATTTCTTTACTCGCTAGTTATTATAACAAAATTATATGCATTTAGCAACACATTTTATAAAAAAAATTACAAAGTAGTTCTTGACTACTTTGTAAAAATAATTTTGTTTGATAGACTATTTAATAATTATTCTAAATTAAACTTTTTAATTCTTTCTTTAACTTCTTTTTCGGTTAAATTTGTTGCAATTGCTATGGTTTTTATTGGTGTCTTTATCTTTAATAAGTTTCGAATTACTTCTATATTCTTTTCTTCTATTCCTTGCTTTAAAATGTACCCTTTGTCAAGGACAAATTTCATTTTTTAAGAAGAAGGGGTTTATATTTTTTTGCTTTTTCCAATA
>CALVIZ010000019.1 GCA_944331865.1 uncultured Bacilli bacterium
GCCCTAAAAACGGGCATTTAGTAACAAAATATTTATTTACACTATTTATGTGCATTAAGTTTTAAATTCAATCTATTTTTTTATATTTTTTATGAAATAATACATAAATGAAATGGAGCTGTATCTTCTATGCAAAGATATTCTAAAGATAATTTGTCGATAAAAGTAAGAAAAAATATTAGAAAATACCGAAAAATTCGTGGCTATACTTTGCAAGAATTAGCTGATTTATCAGGTTTTACTCATGGTTATGTTAGAGATTTAGAATGTCTTACTATTAATAAAACCCCTACTTTAGAAGCCATTGGTAAATTTGCTGATGCTTTAGAGATAGACATTAGGCAATTATTTGATGATGTGGATACAAATAAATATAGTGATTAATTTAATAAAACTATACCTAAATTTAATATACTAGCAAATATTAACCATAATAAATAAAATATGTTTAATATTCCTGCTATTTTTTTTTTTGTAAAATTTAATTATCATAATTAATACCAATATTATTAATAATAATATCCATATAAAACTAAACAAATATAAGTTGAATTTAAAAAATAATAGGGTCCATAAGGAATTAACAAAAAATTGAATAAAATATATTTTTATTGCTTGATATTTTATTTTATTGTTACTATTTAATATAATATATAAAGATATTGCCATTAATAAATATAATACACTCCATACGATAGGAAAAATATAACTTGGTACATTTATTAATTTATTTAAACTATTATAAGAACTTGTGCTAATAAAAATTGCAAATAGATTTCCTATAAAAAAAGTTAAAATTATACAAATAACTAATAATTTAATATTTCTTTTCATATACAAATTCTATGTTTATTTTGTTTTAATATTATATTATTTTGTTTATTTATAAAAAAGCAATAGTTTAAAATTATAAACTATTGCTTTTTTTTGGTTTTGTTCTTATTAAAAAATCGCTTTGTTTTTTTAACATTTCTTGAATTTCTGCATTTTTTCTAGCAATAAATTCTTCTTTTTCTTCTTCTATTTGTTCGATGTAAATATCTGTATTTTGATTTGCTCTTTCTAATGCTAATTCTATTAAAAATCTTAAATGTTCTAAAGATTTTAATGTCGGATTTAATAAAGTACTTTTTCTAGCAGCTAGGTTTCTTTCTAAAATACTTGTAATTATTGCTATTAAATTATCAGTTTCATTAGATATTAACAATGTTGTTTTCACATTACCCTTGCTTTTATCAATAAATGTAATCAATGATGTTATACTAGATATTGTTATAAAAGCTATACGTTCATTGCTATCATATATTTCTATGCGTAATATTTCTTTATAATTTCGGTCATCAAAATATAATTTGAATGTTACACTAGAATTACTATTTATTTTAGAAATATCTATTTCTTCAGCACTTCGATGCTCATCAATTATATGAGTTCCATATTTATAAATTGTATTTTTCTTAATTATAGTAGCATAACTTGTTTCTTCATCTTCATACATTTGAATATGATCGTTTTTAAATCTTCCTCTAATGTATTTACCATCAAAAATTAGATATTTATTATTATTAAATGTTTTTGCTCTCTTAAAATCTATTGTACTTTTAAATTCTCCATTTTCATATCTAACATTAAATAAACTTAAAAAATGAGTTATTTTTTCGTTCAACCTAAAAACCTCCTTTCAAAATTAAATTAAATCTAATCCATTTTCTTTTAAATGATTAATAAATCTATCTTTAAAATTTTGGATATCTTTTTGTTCTAGTGTTTTATTGTTGCTTCCTAAAATATATCTTATAGTATATTTATTTTCATATATACTTACTAATTTATATTTTTTTACTAAATTACTTTTAAAATTATTTAATATTATTAATAAATCACTATATTTTTTATTATTTGTTAATGTTATAGTATAATCTAATTCTACTGTTGGATATTTGCTAACTTCTTCTGCTAAAATTGTTTCTTTTTCTATTATAACATATTTATCAAAATCTATATCTATACAAATTATAGATTTTTTCTTAGCAAGTTTGTTACTGATTCCTTTTGTTAATATGTTTATTTCTCCAAGTTTAGCATTATCAACATTTATAACTTTACCATAGTCTTTTTCATAATATTCTTTTTCATTAACATTGTCAGTAAATATTACGTTTTTATTTTTAAATAATTTAAAAATGTATTTTACTATTTCTTTGGCTTTATTATAATTTGCTTCAAGAATTTTTTCTTCATCAGCTAATATTATACTTAACACTCTTTTGTTTTCACCATTTAATATAATAGTCCCTATTTCAAATATGTTAAATTTAAGATAATTTTTAAAATTTAAGTTAACTATATTTAGTAACGAAAAACTTAAATCATCCCTTAATATATTGTTTTCTGTTTTACCAAGTAGTTTTACTCCATTTTTTTCAATGCCAAATTCTTTTAGCATTTCTGTATCATACCATAAATAACTATTTACTTCATGCATATTATATTTTGTGGCAAGCATTTCTTTTACATCATATTCTTGATTAAATATCGTTTCGTGTTCTATGCCATCAGATTCTATTTTTAGTGGAGTTGCACTAAAGTTTTCTAATCCATACATTCTAGCTACTTCTTCAATTATGTCTTCTTCTATACTTACATCTTTGCTATGACGATATGTTGGAATAACTATTTCATATAAATCTTCTTTAGTTGTTACTTTAAAACCTAAAGATGTTAACATTTCTTCCACTACGCTATCTTCTAAAGTTTTTCCCATATATTTACTTAATATATTTTTTCTTAGTGTTACATGACCTTCATCTAATTTGGTTGGATAAACATCTGTTAAATTTGATGCTATTTCTAGTTCTGGATTTTCCTTTTTTATTAAATATAATGCCCTTTTTATACCAATTGTAGTCATGTTTGGATCTAATGATTTTTCATAACGAGCACTAGCTTCTGTTCTTAAGCCTAATGCAACTGCTGTTTTTCTAATTGACCCAGCATTAAAAGTTGCACTTTCTAAAAATACTCCAGTTGTATCACTTAAAATTTCACTATCAAGTCCACCCATGACTCCAGCTATACCAAAATATTTGTCGCCATTTTTAATCATTAGCATATCACTAGTAAGTTTTCTTGTCGTTCCATCTAATGTTTGATATGTATCTTTATCATTTGCTCTTCCTACTTCAATGCTTTTTACTACTCTCGAATCAAATGCATGCATTGGTTGACCAATTTCTAACATTATGTAATTTGTTACATCTACTAAAAGCGAAATTGAACGCATTCCTACATAATATAAAAATATTTGCATATCAATTGGTGTTTCATTGTTTTTTATGTTTTCTAATTTTAATGCTGAGTAACGATAACATAAGTCAGGGTCTTTAATTGTTACATCTAAATCATTTAAGTTGTTTGGTACTTCTTCTAAATCTAGTGGTAATAATTCATGCTTTGTTATTGCAGCTATTTCTCTGGCTATACCTAAATGTCCCCATAAATCAGGACGATTAGTTAAAGATTTATTATCTATTTCTACTATGATATCTTCAATTGGAAAATATTTTTTAATGTCCATGCCTATTGGTGCATCTTCAGGCAATTCTATTATTCCAGAATGATCATCACTGATGCCTAGTTCTCTTTTGCTACAACACATACCATTTGATAAAATTCCCCTTAAGGGTTTGGCTTTTATTTCAAAACCATCTATGTGGCCTCCTACTTTTATATATGCAGTTTTTAAACCAATACGAACATTTGGAGCTCCACACACTACTTGTACTAGTTCTTTTTCTCCACAATCAACCTTTAATATGTGCATGTGATCACTATCAGGGTGCATAACACATTCTTTAATTTCAGCTATTACTACATTATCAAATTGGTCTCCAACTTTTTTGACATTTTCTACTTCAGCTGTTCTTAATGTAAATGTATCCCAAATATTTAACCAATCTATATCTTCACTATTTTTAATGTGACTTTTTAATTTATTACAAGATAATAACATTTTTACCTCCTTAATGTATATCAAATTTTTCTAAAGATCTTAAATCCCCAGAATTTAAAACTCTTATATCATTTATTTTGTATTTCATCATAGCAAGACGTGTTAATCCTAGGCCAAAAGCAAATCCGTTGTATACTTCATGGTCTACTCCACCATATTTATAAACCATTGGATGTGTCATTCCACAACCAATTAATTCTATCCAACCAGAATTTTTGCATGTTGGACAACCCTTTCCACCACAAATCAAACAATTCATGTCTACTTCATAACTTGGTTCTGTAAATGGGAAAAATCCCGGTCTTAATCTTATTTTTACATCTCTTTTAAATATTTCTCTTAAAACATTTTGCACAACATAAATTAGATTTCCTATTGTTACATCTTTATCTATAACCATTCCTTCAATTTGAAAAAAGGTGTTTTCATGATTAGCATCTAAGTCTTCATTTCTAAATGTTCTGCCTGGTGCTGCAATGCGAAGTGGCGCACCATAATTTTCCATGCTTCTAATTTCCATCGGACTGGTATGTGTTCTAAGAAGTTGTCCATTATCGAGGTAATATGTATCTTGCATGTCTCTGGCAGGATGGTCCTTAGGTATATTTAGCCCTTCAAAATTATAATATTCCGATTCCATTTCTGGCCCCATTACTACTGTAAATCCCATTCTCTTTAAAATATCTGTTACTTCTTTAGCAACAATTGTTACTGGATGTAATGAGCCATTTTCAATGTCATATTCTACTGTGTCATCAAATAAAATATTACTCTTATTAGCTAATTCTTCTATTGATGTAGTAATTATTTGTTCCATTTCTTTTTTGGTATTGTTAATTAAACTACCATATTTTTTCTTATCATCAGTACTCATGTCTTTTAATCCTGATAATATTTCCATGATTCGACTTTTTTTGCCAACATATTTAGATTTTACATTTAAAATATCAGCTTCTTTTTGACAAGTTTTTAATTCTTCATTTAAACTAACTATTAGTTTTTTTAATTCTTCTTCCATATTTCATTCCTTTCTAAAAAAACAAGTTCATAAACTAATTAAGGACGAGTAAAACCCGCGGTACCACCTTAGTTTATGAACTATTCATACACTTTAAATTATAAGGGATTTATCCCAAAAAGCATTCATCAAGCGAAATTCATTTTACTTTTTCTTTTAAAATATTCTCAGCTATATATTTTATCTCTGTAAAAGGTATCAATAAAACTACTAAATTTGAATCATTATGCTTTTTTTAATTTTTTTAACCAATTCTTACCTTCAACTCTTCTGGTTACTACCATAGCACATGATGTATCTCCAATAACATTAAGCAATGTTGCCGGTGCATCTATTATTGTAGCAATAATTGTTAAAATTGGCAAGGCCTCAATTGGATAATTTAATAATGAGATTATTAACATTTCGGAAATTGTTCCACCACCTATGGGTACAGCAGTAACTAAAAGAGTTGCTATTAATGCTACACCTAATACTTGGAATATACTGCCAAAACTATTTAAACTTGTTCCAAATAATGATACTAAAAACATTATTTTAAATACACTACCTATTGATGAACCATCTTTATGAAAGCTTGTTCCTAAAGATATTGTTGTTTCTGCTATATCATTGGGTATTCCTATTTTTTTGGCACATTCAATATTTACTGGTACGCTTGCTGCTGATGAACACGTTCCTAAAGAAGTTAATATCGCAGGAATTATGTTTTTCCAGAAGGCTATTATTCCTTTTTTACCACCGGAATAAAAAGCATATAATGTATAAAATATAAACATAAATAGTAAGCTAACAATTAAATACATTATAAATGTTTTAAGAAAACCTACTGCTATTATACTTCCTAATGTTCCAATTAAGGCTGCAAAATAACAACCAAGTCCAATTGGAGCATAATACATAATTATCCCAATTAATTTATACATCACTTCACTAAAAGAGTCAAGTAATTCTGCTACTTTTTTGCCTTTTTCTCCACTTTTATTAACTGCTATACCGAAAAGTATCGAAATAACTATTAATGCTATTAAATTGTCTGTTGTAAGTAAGTTAACAAATTGATTTGTTGATAAAACATTAACTGTTCTTTCTAATAAATTTAAATCTTCAGCTTCCGTGCTTGTATCAGCAAATATTTCTCTTATTTGTTCTGTGTCGCTATCCTTAACTAACTCAGTTATGTTAGTGGATATAAATGCAAAAACAACAGCAATTATTGAACTTATTAAAAAGATTATTACGATGTTTATTAATATTTTGCTTAATCTCTTTGGTTCCCGCATTTTAGATATAGATGATGCTATTGTAAAAAATATTAATGGTATTATTATTACTAATAATAAATTTAAAAATAAATCTCCTAGTGGTTTTACTACTGTGGCTTTTTCTTTAAATATAAGTCCACATATTCCCCCAATAATTACAAACGCCAATAATATTATTGTGCTTTTGTAATTTTTTAAATATTTTTTCACCAAATTCCTCCTTTATTAAAGAAATCATACCATATTATATTTTTAAAATCAAATATTTATTCTTATTTTAATTTAGGTAAATCATAATCCAAATTGTCTTCATCAAATATTGATTTTGGTTTTTCTTTAATTTCTTCTTTATATTCATCTGAGAAGTTTTCCTCAGTTGGATGATATGGTAATAATTTTACTTTTTTCTTAAATATTGGCATATATAATATTTCTTTGAATTTACTATTTTTATCTTTTTCTTTAGGGGGATGATTTAATATATATATCTTTTTTAAACTATTATAAATTACATATAAAGCAATTAAGAATATAATTGATAACCATCCCATACTACTTGCTAAAAAGAATTGTACTCTTCCTAATTGTGGTATCTTTAATGCAACTTTGCCAACAATTTTATTAAATGGCACTACTCCATTATCTTCAATTAAATTTTTATCACCTTTAGTTTGATAACTGTAGTTTCCTTGTTCATCTTTTATTACAGATATTACTCTATGAGTAATTGTTCCCCCATTTACTTGGGGTTCATCAGAATAAAATGTTATAACATCACCAATTTCTATATCTGATGGGTCATCTACTTTTATATCTACTACTACATCATAAACATTTATATTTGGAGTCATACTTGGACTTATAATTGTATATAAAGAGAATTTAGGTTCGTATTTGCTTCCTTTAACTGCATATATTTTTGTGGCTATAAAATAATATAGAAGTAAAGCCGCTATGATTAATAGTAATATAAAAACTGTCCAACTTATTATTGTTGAAATTGTTTTTACTATTTCTCGAAATGTTATTTTTGGCTTTACTTCAGCACTCATTTCACACTTCCCCATTCTTTATTTATTATATCCAAATATTCGACAAATAGCAACATTTCATGACAAATTATATGTCAAAATAAAGACAATTATTACCTGTATATTTTATCTTATTCTTTTTCTAATAGATTCTTGTATTAAATCTTTTTTTAATTCTAGCAGTCTTTTTGATAAATCAACATAATAGACATGGGGATTACTTGTTCTTTTAATTTCAGGATACATTGTCGCAAACTCTTTTTCACAATATTTTTGACTTTCAAATATACTTGGTGCTCTATAAACAAGTTTACCATTAATGAATATTGGTACTTGTAATTCTCTTACATAATAATTTTTTAATGTTTTTTGGCGATATTCATCTGTTGGATTAATTAATGTGTATAGATCTTCTGGTATTTCTTCATCATAAATAGTTATTACATCTCCTAAAGCAAAACCAGTATTTTGGTCATAAAAACGATATACTTTTTTATAATGAGGATTGGTTGTCTTGATTTTAGAATCACTTATTTTAATTTTTGGAGTAATTATTCCATCTTCTTCTGTTGCACTTAATTTATATACTCCACCTACTATATCATTTGCGGCAGCGATATTATCTCCTACACCAATAGAATCAAAACATGCTCTTTCTTCTATTAAATTTTTTATCTTTCTTTCATTAAGGCTATTACTTAAACATATTTTAGCATCAAAATATCCTGCCTCATCTAGCATCTTTCTAGCTTCTTTCGATAAATATGCTAAATCACCACTATCTATTCTTATTCCTTTAAATTCTAAATTATTAGGTTTTAAATATTCATTTGCTACTTTGATTGCATTAGGTATACCACTTTTTAAAGTATCATAAGTATCAACTAAAAACATGCAATTGTTAGGATTGCTCTTGGCAAAATCTAAAAATGCTTGATATTCGTTATCTGAGTCACATACTAGACTATGTGCCATTGTTCCAAGAGCAGGTATTTGATATTTCATGGCTGCTAAAGTGTTACTGGTACCAATACATCCACTTATAAAAGCACATTTTGCTACTTCTAAACTTGATATGTCTCCTCTTGCTCTTCTTGCCCCAAATTCCATGACTTTTTTTCCTTCAGCAGCATTAACTATTCTTTTACTTGCAGTGGTATATAGAGAATTTGAATTAAAATATAAAAGCAATGTTGTTTCAATTAATTGTGCTTCAATTATTGGTGCTTTAACAGTAATAATTGGTTCGTTTGGAAAAATTACTGTGCCATCTGGTACAGCATAAATGTCCCCTGTAAATCTTAAATTTTGTAAGTATTCTAGGTATTCATCACTAAAACTATTAGTGTTTTTTAAATATAAAATGTCTTCTTTGCTTAAATGAAAATTTTGAATATAACTTATTATATTGTCTAATCCACCAGAAATTGTATAACCACCATTAAACGGATTTTTTCGAAAAAATACATCAAAATAAGCTATTTTATCTATTTCTCCTTTATCAAAATATGTTTGTCCCATCGTAAATTCATAAAAGTCAATAATCATTGTTAAATTTTCCATATTTTACCTTCTTTCATATCTTCTAACTAGTTTTATTCCTGCTTGTTCCATTAATTTAAAAGCCATTTCATTATATTCATTTTTGTTATGATTAAAAGAATCATATGTGTCTACTGCATTTGTAGGAATAATTATATCTACTCTTTTGTCCGTTTCATCAAAATAATTTTGTAATGGTATAGCTAAATTCATGTCACAAATATCTGTACACCAACCCGCTATAATTATTTGTTCTATTTGTCTTAATCTTTTAATGTCTTTCATAAATCCCTTGGCAAAAATAGCACTAGTGGAGTTTTTTTGATAAACTAAAGCATCTTTTTCATATGGCTTTAATTCTTCAATAACTTCTGATTCTATTGTATCTGCTAAACTATGTACTGGATATCTATCAAACTCACGACATCCTAAAGTGTGCCAATCTTTAATAAATCCTATTTGTCCTTCATCGTCTTTTAATGCTATGTTAATTAATGTCAATAAATTTGGTACTGTTTCTAATACCTTGGAATCTGACATTGCTCCAACCCTACAAAAAGCGTTTATTGTGTCAACAAATAAATATAATCTTTTAATTTTTTCTAGTTTTTTCATAACTATCCGCCTTTCTTTTTAACTTTTTGTTAATAACAACTATTAAAAAATATATTTGTTATTAACATTATATTAAAAACAAGTTGGCTTGTCAACACTTTTATTTTAAATTTAAAAAAGAGTTTATTTTTTTAAAACTCTTTTACTACCGGTATCTCTATCACCAAAATGTTCTTCTATCAATTTATTTAAAATCATTTGTAAATGTGGTATTGGAATTTTATCTTCAGTTCTACATAATAAACTCATTACTTGCGATTCTGATTCTATTATATTAGAAATAATGTTTTCACTTGCTAAAGATATTGGTCGTCTTTTATAATTTATAGCACTAGTATTAATAATTAGCAAACATCTTTTTACTATTTCATTTAGTGACTCTATTGTTAATTTTTCATTATTTATAGTTGAAAGCATTTCTTTTTCATACTCTAAAGCTTCACTCGAAAAATATAGATTACCTTTTCCTCGATGATTAATAAATTTTATTAAAAATTTATTGTTTTGTTTATTATATGAATTAACTACCATTCTTAAAATATATTGACCATTTATTTTGCCATTTCCTTTATGTGTTCTAAAATCGATAAAACACTTTTCCATTATATTTTGTTCATTTATTTTAATTACTATTTTTATTGATGATTTTTCATAAATTGGACTAAAAACAACAATTTCTTTTTGCCCCGTTCTTTTATCAATAGTCATATCATAATTTGCTGTTTTAAAACTTGTAAAATTTATACTGTCATAAATTTCTAAATTTAAAGTTTCATCACAAATGCTTAAATAATACTCTTTTTTTATACAATTATATAAAATATCAATACTTATGTTGCTTTCCACATCATATATTTTTTCTTCCGAAAAATAATTATTGTCCATCAATCCTTGGCCTTCAGAACTATGATTTTCATCAGCTTTTTGTATTATTTTATCAATCGTTTCTGAACTGATTATTTTATATTCTCTACTAGAACATGTATATTTTGTTAAACCTTTTCCTTTTTTCAATGCAAAACCTCCTCTTTCTGTGTATTATAACATAAAATTATTAATTAGCAAACAAAAAGTACCAATTTGAAGTTGATACTTTTATTATTCTTTGTGGAGGGCCTAGTCGGATTTGAACCAACGATCAGGGATTTGCAATCCCGTGCCTTACCACTTGGCTATAGACCCAGCACTTGTATTAATATTTTACAATATTAATATTCCTTTGTCAATTAATAATAATTATGTATATAAATAATAATTTAGAACAATAATATATGTGAAGGAGATGAATTATGTCAGAAAATATAAACGCTTTAGATGAAGTAAATAAAGGAGCAACTCTGGGGTGCGATGCTATCAATTTTATTATCGATAAAGTTGAAGATAATAATTTTAGAGATTTATTAAATAAGCAATATGATTTATATGATAATATTAAAAAAGAAGTTGAAAAAATATATAATAAATATAACGATGAAAAAGAACCCCATGATACTAATATTGTAAATAAAATGATGACTTGGTATGGCATTAATTTAAAAACTATTACTGATCATAGTAATTCTAAAATTGCTGAAATATTAGCACAAGGTACAAATATGGGAATTATTGAAGGCAGAAAAATTTTAAATAACAAAAATATTAATGAAGAAGTACATAAAATTGTGGAAGATTTTGTTAATAGTCAAGAAAAACTAATAGAAGATTTAAAAGATTATTTGTAAATCTCTATTAGTTTTTTATATTAATTTTATTACATAACACCTATTTCTAATTGTTATTCGTAAATTTAAATATTCTGCAGTTGATGCTTCTTCTGGTATTTTTAATACTAATTTTTTTTCTGTTAAATCATTTGGTGTAACATTATTTATATTGGATCTATATACTTTGTCGTTTATTTTATATTCCATTGTTGCAAATGTATTAATAAACGTTTTTATGTTTTGAATACTTTTATATGCTTCAGTTGTATTATCTATCGTAAAATCATAATCTAGTATCATTAATGTTTCTTGCGATGAAGATGTTCCTTGAATTAATACTAAACCATCATATTCTTTACATTCTTCATTTATACAACTTTCATATTTATATGTATATCTTTTAGTAAATTCAACATTTTTAATATTTATTGTTGTGTTACCCAATAAACTACTTGATAATGAGACATTTTCATTTATGCTCGCTGTTCTTACATCTTCTACTCCTATTAACTTTGTTGGTTTAATTTTTATAGTTATAGTCTTAGCTAAAAACTTATCTGTTTTTTGTGCTTCTCCATTATATAATGTTATATTATATTTACTTTTAATTTGATCTTTATTTAGTATATATGCCATAGCATATGTTTTATTAGCGCCAGCATCAATTTCATAATTCATGTATGGGTATCCGTAATCTATAAAATAATTACCTATATCTAGTGTTGGATATATAATATTTGAACCAATATATAATTTAAAACTCGTATAGTCTAATTTTTTTCTTTCATGTGTATTATTTGTTATATTTAATTTTATTACTAAATAATATTTGTCTTTATATATCTCTTTACCTGCCATATCAATGTCTGTTAAAATACTTTCTTCAATATTTATACTTAGCCCATTATATGAAAATGTTTCATTTTCATTATAATTATATTTTAATTTTTCATATCCTTTTATTAAACTAAATACTAGTATTACCCCTAATACTCCACCAATAATACATATTATTAGTTTGTTTTCTAAAAAATAATATTTTAACTCTCTAATTGTGCGATGAATTGTTCTTTTTGCTTTATATGTTTCAAAGTTAATGTTTAATTCTACTTCTTCACTATCAGAATCACTAATTTCTAACATGTCTTGTTTAAAATCAAATTGTTTTACATTAAATCCTAATGCCCTTATTCCTAAAATTATTACAAAAATAAATTGCGGATAATATACTATTTGAGCTATATCTCTAAAAGTTCTCGCCGATGCTGTTTCCCATAAAGCTTCATTTAAACCGTTGATTAAAAAATATGATATAAATAATGATATTAGTAATAAAACATAATATAAGATAGCAAAAAAGTAAAATTTATTTGGTTTGTTTTTTACTTTTAATAAAATATACATTGCTATTAGTGCTATAATTATTAATATTAATATTAAAAATAAAAATGGCCTTACTGTGTCTCTTGCAATTGTCTCATATACTGTTACGGTGTAGCCATTACGGATAAAGTCACGAAAAAAAGTTAAGACTGTTCCACTTCGTACTGCTATAAAAATTGTTGCTAATGTTAAAATAATATGAATTAGTTTAAAATGTTTAATTAAAAATCCATATGGTTTTTTTAATATCATACTATTGCACCCGTTTCTTACTTTACTCCATTATTATTATAAACGATTTATTAATTTTTTTAAATATTATTTAATTAATTTAAAAGTTATTGACAAAAAAACAATAAAAAAATATGACTAAATGCCATATTTTATCTCTTAGTTACTAATATTTGATCTTTTAATAAATAGATTGTTGGATTTTGTTTTAATAAACTTTCTTCCGAAATTTTAAACATATCTGCAACAGTTTTAAGCGTATCTCCTTCAGCTGTTATGTAATAACTATAACCACTTTTAGGTATCAATATTTCTTGATTAGGATATATGTAATCTTCCATATTTAAGCCATTTAAACTAGCAAGTAATGTGGGATTAATATTATATTTTTGGGCAATTTTATATAAAGAATCGCCCTTTTCAATTGTATAATAATTGAAATATTGTTCTTTTTCTTTTGGTATAATTATATCCATTCCTGCTCGCAAATCTTCTGGATAGTATATATTATTTATTTCTAGAATTACTTGAGGTTTGGTATTAAACTTGTTAGCTATAGAATTTAGAGTATCTCCTGGTTTTATTGTATATTTATCAAACATTTTATCACATCCTAATATAGAATATGTAATAATTTTATTTTGGTTAAAATATAAATACCATATTTTTATAATTAAAATTCCATTCAGAATACCTTAGTAATGCCTTTTCTCCATCAATTGGGTTATGTTTGTATAATGTATCTTCAGATATATAATAAACATCTAAATTATCTATTTTTACTATTTGCTTAATCTCTCTACTGCTTGCTAAAATAAGATTATCACTATTATATACTTTTATATATAATTTATTGTTTTCTAGTATGTAACTTACTGGTAAATCTTGTTCAAATGTCGGTTTATCATTTTTAAAAGTTTGACTGCTTATTTTTTGCCATTTGTTATTTACTAGTATTTCACTTTCTGTTTTATATAGTTTTTCTTCTTTCATGTCTATATAATATTCTTGATTGTTTTTTAAATCATATATATATACTTTTTCTTTGTAATCACCTAAAAAATAACTATCAAAATATATCTCAAATCTTAAATTAATCGTACTTTTTTGAGCTTTATCTGTATTAATTGTGTATATTTTATTATATATGTAATCTTGTTCGTAATCTGGTATTAATAAAAGATTGTTGTATTGATAAATTAAATTTATATTATAAATGTCTTTAGAAAATAAACTAAATTTTTTTTCTTTTTCTTTATTAATATAAATAAAATCATGATAATTCCATAATAAATATGTGCTATTTTCTAAACTATCTATTTCTATGTTTTCATAACTTGACTCTTTTGTAAAATTATCCGAATCATTTATGTTTTTTAAATAGTATTCATCTTCATTATTGCAAATACTATATAGATTGATATTTGTAGTTTTAAAATTTAGGCAACTATCCTCAACTTCAATTTCATTTATTAGTCTTCTTTTAGTTGTGTAATCACTTAGTGATACTAAATTGTATTCTTTATCTTTTTTGGTTATAGTAAAAAAATAAGCTTTCATTTCTTTGTTATATTCTTCTACAATATTAAAATCATTTATTTGATATTCTAGTTTATAACTAGCTCTACGAAAATAAATGTAATTGAATATAATAAATAAAATTATAATTATTATTATAATAATGAAATGCTTATTTTTTTTCATAATTCGTCTCTTTTGGATTATATAACTTCTTTTCTTGCATCATAAATTCTGTTATGTTAGTTTCTATTTCATCTAAACCACTTTTTGGTAGGTTTGATAAAACTACTTCTTCTTTAACGGTGTCGATTGTAATTTTACCCCAAATTAATCCTTGATATACCCATAAATCATTATATAAATCAGGTGTAATTGAACTTAGAAAATAGCCCCAGACTACTCTTTTTTGACCAACTAGTATCCTTTTGTTGGTTAATACTACTACACAACTTGTAAATATATCATAAAATTTGGAATTTTTTTGCCCTGCAAAGACAAATATCGGTTCTTCTCCAGGGTTTAAATGTTTTTCAATTACATCACAATGCTTTTTTAATCGCCATGCAATTCCTCCGGGATGTTTTCTTTTAAATTCCAATGCTAAATTATATACCTTATTCATGATACCACCTAAAATTATTTTATAATAATTTCGTATTTTGTGCAACTAATTTATAAATTTTGAACTTATCCAACGATTTTCACTAATTTTTGTCCAGCCACCTTTTTCAGATACTATTGCTATTGTCGTTCCTTTAGGTAATGGGGATAATTTTTTTAATATTTGACCATTTGGATTATTTCTAACATTTAATAGGTCAGCAGTTACATTTTTAGTGTCATAATATTTATTTGGAATGTCTTTGCTTAAATAATTACCTGATATGTATTCTTTGTTGCTTATTTTTGCCCAATTATTTGTAAATTCTATGACTTTTATCCTTGTATTCTTAGGTATTATATTAATGCTATTATAGCTTACTGCTGGGCCTACCCTTACATTTAAGTTATTGGTTGTATAATAATAATCACTAGTGTTGTTATCGGAATATAAATTTATAAAATTTAAACCATTGCTAGATTTTATTTTAGTAAAATCATTATCTACAAAAAATGCTTCTTCTGGTTTTATTGATCCACCAGTTGTATTTAATACATATATTCCATTACTATTTTTGATAAGACCTGTTCCATTTATTTTTCCCCTTCCAACTACTATGTGAAAATGATCTCCCGTTGCTAGGCCGTCTTTTCCTTCTAAAGCTATTGCTTCTTTACGACTAAAAATTTGTCCTATACTAAGTTTATTAAGTTCGGAATCTTCTATATGAGCAACCATTATTGTTACATAATCATTAAATGTTGGGGTTACTACTTTAGTAGTTGATTCTAGCCATAAAACATTCGTAGATGTAGTGCCTACTCCAAATATTTTTTTTACTACCATGTTATCACATGGACAATAAAAATAGCCATTTGGTCCCGGTGAGCCACAATTGTCATCTATTGGATAGTCTTTTGGTGTTCCTACGGTATGCCTTGAATGGGTAAAATCATTTTTATACGTTTGCGTAATGTTCATTATTTTTAAAGGATATATTAAATAATTCATTCTTTTATCACTTCTTCACTTTTTTTCTTGTTTATAAGTTTGTTTAGGTTTTTTACTAAATCATATGTTCCTCCAACTAGTAAACCAGCACTTGCCACTGCTATCGATATATTCTTGGTCATTATGTAATAAATTACTGAAATAACTATTCCTATAATTAAATTTTGTAGAGGAATTATGTGATTTGTTATCCAACTAACTTTTTTAGCAATAATGCTTAATATTATTGAAACTATTATTGTAACTAAACTCATAATAACTTCCATGTCCATTTTCTTCACCTCCAATATAATTTATTCTGGCATAAAAAAAAGGAAGCTATGTTTGTCCATATTTTCCTAACTTATTTTTTCAAATTGTGAATTGTATAAATTGGCATAAAAACCATTTTGTTGCATTAACTCATCATGATTTCCTTGTTCTATTATATTTCCTTCATTCATGACCAGTATTAAATCGGCATTTTTTATGGTTGAAAGCCTATGGGCTATTATAAATGATGTTCTTCCTTCCATAAGCTTATCCATTGCTTTTTGAACTAATTCTTCTGTCCTTGTATCAACATTGCTTGTTGCTTCATCTAATATTAAAAATGGTGCATTATCTAACATTCCACGAGCTATTGTTATTAATTGTTTTTGGCCAGACGATATAGATTCATTATCTTCAATTATCGTGTTATAAGAATTTGGTAATGATTTTATAAAATGGTCAACTCCAACTGTTTTACATACTTTCTTAACAGATTCATCACTTATTTCTTTTTGATTATATACTATATTTTCTTTAATTGTTCCATTAAATAACCATGTGTCTTGTAATACCATTGTAAATAATTCATGAACATTTTTTCTTTTTAATTCATTTATAGATATACCATCTATTTTTATGTCACCAGAATTTATTTCATAAAATTTCATTAGCAAATTAACCATTGTGGTTTTACCTGCCCCAGTTGGACCAACTATGGCTATTTTTTGACCTGGTTTGACTGTAGCACTAAAATCTTTTATTATTATTCGATCTTTATCATATCCAAATTTAACATGATCAAATGTTACATAACCTTTTACTTCACTTCGATTAAGTTGTTTGGTTAATTTGCTTTCATCTGGCATTTCTTTTTCTTCCACAAATTCAAAGATTCTTTCGCTCGCTGCTGCTGCTGATTGTAGTGATGTCATTGCTTGGGCTATTTGTGAAAGTGGATTTGTAAATAATCTTATATATACCATAAATGCTACTATTACACCGAATGTTATGTGATTGTTTATTACAAGCATTGCTCCAACTACACATACTATTACATAACTAAAATTTCCTATAAACATCATAATTGGTTGCATTAGCCCAGATAAAAATTGACTTTTTCTAATTGCATCAAATACTTTGTTGTTTAATTTATCAAATTTTTCATCAGATATATTTTTACCATTATATACTTTTACAACATTATGTCCAGAATATATTTCTTCTATATGACCATTCATATTTCCAAGTTCTACTTGTCTTTGAACAAAGTATTTTTGTGATTTTTTTAAAATTATTGCCATTAATGAAAATCCTATTAAACTAGATATTATTGCACGTAAGGCCATAGTTATATTTGTAATAAACATCATCAATACACTACCAATAACAAGTGTTACTGCTCCAACTAATGAGCCTATGCTTTGAGACATTGTTTGAGCAATTGTATCAATGTCGTTGGTAACTCGCGATAATATATCTCCAGTTTGGTTTTTGTCAAAATACCTTAATGGTAATCTGTTTATTTTAAATACTATCTTGTTACGTAAATCTTTGGCAAAAAAATTGGAAACTGTAGCCATTATGTAATGTTGGAAAAAACTAAATATAGCACTTATTATATAGATTATTCCTAATACTATTGCTAACTTTTTTATCGCTGTAAAATCAATTTGAGGGGCTATTCTTTCTCTAATACTTTGGGGTTGACTGGCAATAAAAGTGTCTAAATCAGTTTTTTCACTTAAGTTTTTTAAGTTTTCGCTAAATATCTGCTTGTCTTCATAACTAATATTTTCATCAGTCATTATATTTTGAATGTCAGTTTCGGTTAATCTTGGATATAACCCATCAGATATTAAATCTGCTAAATCACTTAGTTTGTTCGGAGCAATTATTGATAAAATTGAGCTTGTTGCTGCTAAAAGAAAGGCAATTGCTATTAAAGTATGAAATTTATTTAAATATTTTATTAATTTTTTCATTGCACTTTTAAAATCTGTTGGGGCTTCTATTTTGCCATTCGGATTTCCCATTGGTCTAGGCATTGTTTAATTCCTCCTCGCTTAATTGTGATAATGCTATTTCTTTGTATACATCACAATTTTTTAGTAATTCTTTGTGTGTTCCCATTCCTACACATGTTCCTTGATCTAATACTATTATCTTATCAGCATTCATAATTGTTCCTATTCTTTGAGCTACTATAAATGTTGTTGCATCTTTAGTATATTTTTTTAATTCTTTTCTTAATTTATAATCCGTTTTATAATCTAATGCTGAAAATGAATCATCAAATATATATATTTCAGGATTTCTTGCTATTGCTCTGGCTATAGATATTCTTTGCTTTTGTCCACCAGATATATTTGTTCCTCTTTGAGCTAAATAAGCATCATATTTTTCTGGCATTTTTTCAACAAATTCTTTTCCTTGAGCTATTTCTATTGCCTTATATATATCATCTTTCGTTATCTTTTTTTTGCTTTTACCATATGATACATTTTCACTAACCGTTCCACTAAATATAACTGCTTTTTGTGGTATGTATCCAATATAATTATATAAACTTTCTAATTTATAGTCTTTTACATTTATTCCGTTTACTAATACTTCGCCTTCTGTTACGTCATAAAATCTTGGTATTAAATTAATTAAGGTTGATTTCCCAGAGCCAGTCGAACCTATGAATGCTATCGTTTCTCCTTTATTGGCTTTAAAATTAATGTTTTTTAAAATATACTCATCGGCATCAGGATATTTGAAAGATACATTTTTAAACTCTACTGTTCCAATACATTCTGGCTTTCCTTTTTCAATATTACCTTCTTTTATTGTTAGTTCTTCGTCTAATACTTCATTAATTCTATCAGCTGATATTGCTGCCCTTGGATACATAATAAAAATCATTGCTAGCATTAAAAATGACATTATTACTTGCATTCCATATGATGAAAATACTACCATATCTCCAAATATTACTATTTTACCAACAATTAATGCATCGTTTATCATATATGCTCCTAAAAAATAGATTATTAAAGTTGAAAAATACATTATTAAATACATTACTGGTTGCATAATCCCAAATGTTCTTTGATTAAATACTTGTATTCGTGTTAAATCATTGTTCGTTTTTTGAAATTTTTCTTCTTGATATTTTTCAGCATTAAATGCTCTAACTACTCTAATTCCTGTTAAATTTTCTCTGGTTATGCCATTAATTTTATCTATTAGTTTTTGAACAATTTTGAATTTTGGTATTACTACTATCATTAAAAATGTTAATGTCATTAGTAATACTAATACCCCACCTCCAACTACTGCACTCCATTTCCAACTTTTGTTTAGTATCTTTGTTACTGCCCATACTGCAGTTATTGGTGATTTAATTAATAATTGTAATCCCATTGCTACTAGCATTTCTATTTGAGTAACATCATTTGTTGTTCTTGTAATTAAACTGCTCGTTGAAAATTTTTTAACTTCTCCTTCACTAAAATTTTCAACTTTTTCAAATAAATCTTTTCTTAATGTTCTAGAAAACGATGCTGCTATGTATGATGCGAAAAAACCAACTAAAACTGCTGCAATTAAACTACCTAATGCACAAAGCATCATTTTTCCACCTTCAATTAATATGTCTTTAATTAAACTGCCTTCACTTTGTACAAGTTGAGTAATTTGTGACATATAATCTGGTAGTTTTAAATCTAACCATACTTGAAATATTATTAATACTGAACATATTAGTATTAATAATACATCCTTTTTGCGTAATTTTCTTAAAATTTTAGACATGCTTTCATTTCCTTTCTAAATTTTGAGATATTTTATTAATAACTAACTTGAAATTATTAAGTTCTTCTTCACTAATACCTTTAAACATTCGATTTATTATCTCTTTTTGATTGTTATTTATTATTTTTATTGTTTTTTTAGCTTTTGCATTTATTATTATATGCTGATATCTTTTATCTTTTTCATCTTGTTTAATAGTTATATATCCTCTTTTTAATAGTTTATTAACTGCTTTTGAAACATATGATTTAGAAAATCCCCTGAAATCGCAAATATCACATCCCCTATTTTCTTTATTATTAACTAAAAATATTAATATATCTACTTCTGGTTTTGTTAACTTTAAATTTTTAGCTATGCTTTCTATTTCATCATCACAACTATCTTTTATCTTTTTAAAATAAAAAAATACTTTATTAATATTTTTCATTACCATGCTCCTAATTAGTTTCTGCATAAACCATTATATTTTTATTGTTTTTAAAAGTCAATAAAAAATATGAATTTCACATAACATTCATATTTCTTTTTTATTTTTTGTCTTGTTCTTTAATATTTTTAGCAATTTCTCCAACTACTTTGCCAATCGATGGAGCCATTTTTTCTATTCCTTCTTGGGCTACTGGCATAACTTGTTGAGCTCCATATGCAAGAATTTCTCTTCTTTTTACTAATCCAGCGTATAAACCACCACATAAAATAATTGTTGCTATTATTATAAAGCCACCAAACATCACAGAGCTCGTTTTTGAAAAATTGCTTGTATTGTTGGCTGCATTACAATATTCTTTTGTTAAATCATTGTTTTTATATTCATCAAAACTACAATAACTAAAGCTGGGATCTAACGCTTCTGTTATTATTTTTAAATCATATTCTTCTCCATCAGTGTATTTTGCCATTGGATTATATGTAATGCCTTTTGCTTCTAATGCTTTTCTTTTTACTTCTAAATCTGCTTTTAATTCTGCTTTATTATCTGATGAATTATTTCCAATTCCTTTGTAAATTAAATAACCACCAAGAGAAATTCCTAAAGTAAATATAATTATTAATACAAGTTTAATAGCCTTTTTTGTCTTTTGATAATTTTCTTCGTTTAAATACTCTTTTTTTGCCATTTTCAAACCTACTTTCTTAACAATTTTATTATATCATATATTTAGTTTTTTGCTAGTCAAAATAAATTTTTTTGATAAATTACCGTTTTCTATTTAATATTTAAAAATTACTTGTAAATTATATTATACATATTTTAAATAACAATAAATATTTATAGCGAAACCCCATAATCTATTCACATAAGTTTTCTCTGGTGCGATAAGGATTTTTATCTACACCTTTTTGCAAAATTAAGTAATCTAATACGTATAGTATTGGCTTCATATTTACATTATAAAAGCCATTTTTATAAATAATTCTACACGTTAATTAAAAAAGATAGCAATTTATTTCTATCTAATATTAATATTATTTTAAAAATATAAATGGATTTTTTCTAATTCTTAATACCTTACTTGAAATATCATCATATAATTCACTATTTTCAGCATAAAAATTTTCAAATATATCACTATTTCCGTTACATAATTTCTTAGTTTTTTCAACCATCAATTTTTCTTCTTCTTTTGAAACACTTGGATATTGACTTGCTAAATGCTCTTTCATTTTCAAATAATTATTTGAATTATTGTTTAATAATAATGATGATAATGTTCTAATTAAAAGTTCACCTTCATCATCATACAATAGATTTTTATCTGATTCACTCATTCTATAAATTCTAGTTTGTGTTGGATCTAAGAAATAACTTTTTCCATCTCTAAAAGCAAAAGATATTGCATGATTTCCAAATTTCCTTTTTAATGGGTTCTTATCATCAATCTTTTCTGAAGAAAATTCAATACTTTGATTATTTTCATCAACTAACTTTTCAATTAGTTTCATAACATAATCATATGTTTCTTCATCTATTATATGAGTTCTAACCCAATTAATTCTTCTTTTGTATATTTTGGTTTATCTATAATATTAATATTAATATTAATATTAATATTATAACCAATGGAATATACACCTAATTGGCTTGATTCAATGCCATAATCGTTTAGAATATCAGTAAGCATAGCAGATATATGCCTACAAACTGCTTGTCCTATAATTACATTTGTTCCAATCAAACAATTTATATCTCTTGCTTGTTTACCTGAAAACTGAAATTCTTTATCTTTTGATAAATATCCCTTATATAATAAGTAATTAAACATAGTATAAATTTGTATAGGATTGCTTAAATCAAATGCTTTATTCAACTTATTGTAGTTCTTTATAAATTCTTGATATAACTCTCTAATTTTAATAATGTCTTTTGTATAATTTTTACCATGAGACAAACTCATTGCAAAGTTTGTTGCTATTATAGTCCATATTATGACTCAATTGGATTACTTAACATTGGATATTGTTGTGTTAACAAATCATTAGTTAATATAAGACCAATTCCAGATAATCCTAAAGCATTTTCTATATTATTATAAGTATTGTAATTTATTTTGCCACATAGTTGTCTAAATTTATTGTTCTCCATAATTATTTCCCCCTTTTTGAATGGTATATATAGTACCATATTATTTTTTTTGTCAAATTTCTACCCTTCAAAAGCATCTTTTTCTTTACTCATAGAATTATTTTGAATGATATTTAAAATATTATCATCAATAATATTTTCGGAATTTAATTTGGTGACAATTTCATCATATTTATTACTAAAAAAATTTATATTGTAGAAATTCTATAATCTTTTGCCATAGTTTTTTAAAATAATCTAATGTCTTTAGTAGTTTAGATACTTTATTTTCTAATTTATCAATAATTTCATTTGTATCTTCTAAAGCATATTCTAACACATCAATTCTATTATCACGAGCTTTAATCTTCTTATTCAAGTTTCTAATTTCGTTAGGATGTTCTCTTAAGTTATCTTCATATTTTTTTAAATAATATTAATAGAACTTCTCTTAAATTGGAGGTAGTATCGTTAGTTTGTTCAATATTTTTTAATTTTATCTACATCAATATTAGAATTAGTGTAGTTGTCTTTATTTATCTTTATTGTTCTAAATTATCTCAAAGTATAGTTCTTTAATAATAATACTGACCATTTTAATCATTCTTTCTTTCAGAAAATACAAAAAATCAACTTCTTTTGAAGTTGATACTATATTTTTAATTCTAATAAAAGTTAGAATAAATTGCTTAATGGTGCCGTTGAGGAAGTTATCTACAACTTTTACCAAAGGTAATTGATATATGAATCAATCACTACATACATTATAATACTTTTGTTACTATTTGGGAATAGTTTTTATGCAAGAAAAATGATATAATTATCTAAACAACAAATAGTAATTTATATAAAAGATTGGAGTAAAACTATGAAGCAAATATTTGAAAAAAACGAAACTTTATTTTGCATA
>CALVIZ010000020.1 GCA_944331865.1 uncultured Bacilli bacterium
AGTTCATCAAGTAGTACAACAGATAGTATGAAAATAGGATTAATGTATGTAAGTGATTATGGATATGCAGCAAGCAATAGTTATTGGACAACAAGTTTACTTTATTATCATACAGCAACTAGTTCAAATTGGCTATATTTAGGCTCAAATGAATGGACACTTACTCCAAATTCCATGTACTCGCATTTCGTGTTTTATCTGGGCAGCGGCCTCTACTACGACGCCGCGGCATACAGCTATGCGGCCAGACCAGTCTTTTATCTAATATCTTCTACAACTTATGTCTCTGGGTCTGGGACTAGTTCTGACCCAATTCTTATAAATTAATAAAATTAATCATAACTAATTGTAATTAGTTATGATTTTTGTTATACTTAATAATAGTAAAGGATAGATTATTATGTTAGAAATAACTCAAGATGATAAAAAGTTAAAACAAAAAAAACATACAAGTTTTACAGAAATATTTAGGATGATTTATATAGTTATTTATAACATATTTTATTTTGCATTATTAGGAATAAAATTTACTTTTTTTGATTTTTGGATAAATTTATTTAATGGAGCTAGTTATCAAGTCGATAAAACTTACAAAAAAACTAAACAGCATTTTGCATCAGAAGAAGAAAAAATATATGAATTAACAAAAAGGAAAACAAAAAAAGAAAAAGCCTATAAATATAGTGCTAAAACTTTAGCTAAATTAGAAGAACAAAAAAAATTATTATTACTTGATTTACAAACAGCTGGAGCAACAAGAAGTAAAGTTCCACATGTATATTATTATAAAGCCAAAGATAAAAATGGGAAAATAATAACTGGAACAATGAATGGATTTAGCAAATTAGATGTTAATTCATATTTATTAAATGAAGGCTACGATGTATATATAATCAAAACAACACCGTTTTATGACTTTTTATACCAAAAATCAGGTTTATTTGGTAAAAGTATGTCAACTAAAGATCTTATTTTTTGGCTTACACAATTATCAACATATATTAAAGCTGGCATAACATTAAGCGAAGCAGTTAAAATATTAACCAATCAAATGAAAGGTAATAAAGCAAAACATGATGCTTTTAAAGCAATTTCATATGAACTTACTTTAGGTGAAACATTTTCTAAAGCATTAGAAAAACAAGGCAATATGTTCCCTGCATTGTTAATAAACATGATAAAAGCAGCCGAAGCAAGTGGAACATTAATTGAAACACTTGATGATATGGCTAATTATTATACTGAAATATATGAAACTAGAAAACAAATGGTAAGTGCAATGACTTATCCAGCAATAGTTTTTGTATTTTCAATAGGGGTTATAATATTTATTTTAGTTTACGTCGTACCACAATTTACAGAAATATATGCCGAAAATGATGCACCAATAGCTGGTATTACTAAAATAGTAATTAATGCAAGTACCTTTATTAAAGAACAGTATTTAGTTATTTTTTTAGTTATATTTTTAATAATAGCAACGATAATATTCTTATATAAATATGTTAAAGCATTTAGAACTTATATGCAAATATTTTTAATGCATTTACCAATAATTAAAGATGTCATAATATATAATGAATTGACAATATTTACCAAAACATTTGCATCATTATTAAGAAATAATGTATTTATAACCGATAGTATGGATATACTAAGTAGAATAACAAATAATGAAATATATAAAGCTATTTTATATAAAACAATTAATAATGTAATAAAAGG
Organism: uncultured Bacilli bacterium; assembly: GCA_944331865.1. Classification (GTDB taxonomy): domain Bacteria; phylum Bacillota_I; class Bacilli_A; order RF39; family UBA660; genus Onthocola_B. Next base: position 1,726 of record CALVIZ010000020.1, read on the forward strand.
GGAAAAAATATCAGAAGCATTCAAAGATCACTGGGCAGTACCAGATGTTGCATATTATATGATTGTTACTGGTGAATCAACTGGAGATTTGGCAACTATGATGCAAAAAGTAAGTGAATATTATCAATTATTACATAAAAATATTGTTAATAATTTAAAAGCATTTATAGAACCAGTTATGATTGCCTTCTTAGCAGTAATAGTAGGACTTATAATAATCGCAGTAATTGTGCCAATGTTTGGTATGTATGAACAAATTCAATAGAGGTTAATATGGGAATATTAATATTTTATCTTGGAGCGATAATGGGGTCGTTTTACAATGTAATTGGCACAAGATTACCAAAAAAAGAAAAAGTTTTAATAACACGAAGTCATTGTGATAATTGTGGTAAAGATTTAAAATGGTATAATTTAATACCTATATTTTCTTATCTATTTCAAAACGGAAAATGTAGTTTTTGTAAAGAAAAAATATCTAGTGATCATTTTTGGGTAGAAATAGGAACGGGGTTTTTATTTTTGCTTACGCTTATATATTTTCCAATAGGCTATGAATTTTTTATTGGCTTAATAGTAAGTTCATTACTAATAATTATATTTGTAAGTGATTTTAAATATATGATTATATTAGATTCGCCATTAATAATATCTACTATTTTAATAGTGATCTTAAAAATTATATATTATAGTTCTCAAAATGTTTTATATAGTTTAATTAGTGGCATAGCACTTACTTTAGTTATGATACTAGTTTATATTTTAGGTAACTTTGCCTTTAAAAAAGAGTCTTTAGGTGGAGGTGATATCAAATTTACTTTCATAATAGGATTAATATTAGGTTTTAAAGTTGGTTTAGCGGCATTAATTTTATCTGTATTTTTAGCACTTCCTTATGCTATAGCAACTTTAGAACTCAAAAAAAATAGTGAATTTCCCTATGGCCCATTTTTAGCAGGGGCCTTATTAATAGTATTTTTTCACTATGACAAATTTGTTTTATTAATAGATTTTTTATTTAATTTTTAAAATATATAAACTAATATACCAGCAATTACACTACCAACCATTAGTAAAAGCATTAACCAAACAGCTATTTTTTGTGTTTTTTTACTCACAACAATCATTCCTTTCATCAACTAATAATAATTTATCATAATTATTATTTTTTTTCAATATAATTAATTGGTGATACTATGTGGACAAGCTTAAATAAAAAAGTATTTATCTTTATAAGTATAATTTTATTAATTGGCATTATATCTGGTATATTATTTTTAATATTTTTAAATGAAGCTAGTAAAGAATTAATATTTTTAAATATTAATGAATATATTCAAAACTTAAATAATTATAAAATAAATAATATTTTTATGGATACCATAATATTATCAAGCTTACTAATTTTATCAATATTTATTATTGGAATTCCTTTAAGCATCTTTTTTATCTTTTTTAATGGCTTTTCAATAGGTTTTATAATATCCAGTTTAAGTTCAATTTTTGGTTTTAAAGGATTAATTTATAGCATAATACACATAATTATAAATAAATTGGTATTTTTGTTTTTCTTATATTTTTTATTTCTTGCAATGTATAAAATAGTACTATTATTAATTAAATATTGGGTACATAAAGAAAAAATAAATAAAGATGAAATAATTCATTTATTTAAAAAAATAATTCTATGCTTATTAATAATTATTATTTATGATTTAATATTATATTTTTTTGGTAATAAAATAATGAACTTATTTAATTTTCTAATAATTTAAGCACTTTATTTTTAATAACATTTAAGGTATACTATAGAAGTGATGTATATGGAAAAAGTAATTGTTGGTGTAAGTGGAGGAGTTGATTCAGCAGTAGCCTTACTACTATTAAAAAAAGAAGGTTATGATGTTGAAGGATTATTCATGCGTAATTGGGATAGTACAATAAATAATGATGTATTAGGAAATCCTAATGATTTATTAGATATTTGTCCTCAAGAAAAAGATTATAATGATGCTTTAGAATTATGTAATAAATTAAATATCAAATTACATAGAATAGATTTTATTAAAGAATATTGGGATTATGTTTTTACATATTTTTTAGATGAATTAAAAAAAGGTAGAACGCCTAATCCAGATATGTTATGTAATCGTTATATTAAGTTTGATTTATTTGTAAAACACGCTAAAGAACTTGGAGCTGATTATATAGCAACAGGCCATTATGCAAGAATCAAAAATGGCAAATTATTAAGAGCAATTGATTTAAACAAAGATCAAACCTATTTTTTAGCAGATGTAAAGCCGGAATGTTTTCGAAATGTGTTATTTCCAGTTGGAGATTATACAAAAGAAGAAGTAAGACAAATTGCTTTAGAAAACGATTTAAATGTAGCGAAGAAAAAAGATTCAACAGGAATCTGTTTTATAGGTGAAAGGAACTTTCAAAAATTTACCCAAAACTATTTAAAACCAAATCAGGGTGATATAGTAAATGTTGAAACTAAAGAAGTAATAGGAAAACATAATGGCTTAATGAATTATACAATTGGTCAAAGAAGAAATGTAGGTATTAGTGGTTTTGAAAAAAGACACTATGTTTGTGGCAAAGATACTGAAAAAAATATTTTATATGTAGCCTTTGGTGAAGATAATAATTATTTAATAAGTGATGCTTGTTTAATAGACAATATCAATTTTATATCTGGAATACGTCCAACATTTTGTACAGCAAAGTTTAGATATCGTGATAAAGATCATCCTGTAGAATTAGAATACATTAATGATACTATATTAGTAAAATATAGTGGGGGAGCAATAGCAGTAACACCAGGGCAAGCATGCGTGTTATATCTAGGTGAAGAATGTCTAGGTTGTGGATTTATTAAAGAAGTATATAAAAATAATAATAAATTATGGTATTTATAAAAGTTTACTTGATTTTAAGTGTAAAGTTATGTATAATTAATTTGTAAATATAGTAAAGGTTGTGATTTATGGACAAATTAAATAAAATATTACAAGAATTAGGGTTATCGAAAGTAAAACTAGCTAAATATTTAGGGGTATCAAGACAGATGGTCTATAATTATTTAGTATTAGATAGTCTTGACAAATGGCCAAAAGAAAAAAAAGTTTTATTATTAGAACTATTAGATATTAAAGATACAAATGATGAAACTTTAGATAACATAGTAGTAGATACAGAATATTTAATGGCAGTCGAAAAAAGATTAAATTCCACTATTAAGATTGGTAACAAATACGAATCAAATATAGAATTTAGTAATTTAACTAAAGAAAAAAGAGCCTTACTTAATGATATAATTTTTATAATCAAAGAAAAATTAGAAGATGGTGATGAATCTGATGCAGCAGCAATTAAATACTTATATTATTTATTACAATTAATGGATAATATTCCTGAAGCAAAGTATTTTCTAGCTTATATTGCCAAATCTAACTGTTTTATTAAGCCAGATGAAAATGTTTTTGATACAGATAAACAATATATATTTGAAAGCATACTATATACTGCATTAACTTTATATAATAATGGTGGAGCAAGTAAGAGTAGGGTAGCAGAAAATCATCAAAAATTTGTCAAAGAAATAGAACAAAGAAAAGAAGAAAAATTATCAAGAACTCAACAATTAAATACAGTAAAGATTCAAGCCATGAAAGAATTAGGCCTTGATACAATTGATTCAACAAATGCAGCAGAATTTTATGAAAAAATAGCTGAAATTGAATCACGTAAATTATAAAAAGGAGTAGCATGAAAAAAAACAAGAAAAAAAATATAATAATAACTGGAATCATAATTATATTTTTTATAATCATAATTATAGCAGTAATATTATTTAATGGTCAAAAGTTAAATACAAATAGTACCATTGTAAACCAATTATACGATTATTTAGGAAGTAGCGATTTAGAAATATGTAGTGGTCTTAATGTATATGGTGAAGAACTAGTAACATATGATGATATAAATAATGCAACTCGTTTATGTAATGCCTATGTTTTATTAGAAGAAAATAAAATGGAAGAAGTAATATTAGAAAAAGATGAAGATGATGAAGAAATATGTACCTTAGATGACTTTACTTATGCAACAGACAATTATGAAGAAGATGAATGTACATTAATAAAAATTTCAGAAGAAAATCTTAACTCTGCATATAAGAAATTATATGGCAAAGAAATAGAGGAAAATGAAGAATTTTTGATTAATTATAACACTATATGTAATTTTAAAGATGATACATATTATTGTGGTCTTTTAGAAACATTTACAAAAACTTTTGGATCAGAGCCACACACATTTAGAACTATAAAAAAGGCCTATAAAAAAGGCGATGAAATAATAATATATGATTATTTTATAAAAATAGCCAATTATGAATGCTATAACTCATATACAGGAAAAACAACAAATAATAATTGTACAAATTCTTTACCAGAAAATGATAACTATGATTTTGTAGATTATGATTTTATTAAAAAATATGGTACAGAATACAAACATATATTTAAAAAACAAAACAACTATTATTATTGGGTTTCTAGTGAGCCAATATAAGAGTAAAGGAAAATCTTTACTTTTATTATCCAAAGCAGGTTAAAATGAATAGATTTAAAATGAATAAATATAAAAATATGTTTCTAATAATTATAGTATTTACGTTATTTTTAGGAGAAATAGTATTAGTTAACAATAGCTATTTTATTAATATAGATAACAATGTATATAATATTATTAAAACTATAATAAATGATCGAAATACTATAATTTTTAAAGCTTTTTCTTTTTTAGGTACAGAAATATTTGTTATTATTTTATGCATAATATTAATAGTAATTAAAAAGGGCAGGGGAGTAGCATTTACCGCTATTATGTTTGTTTCTACCCTACTTACGCAAGCAATAAAAATAATTATAGCTCGGCCAAGGCCAAATATTAATCCATTAGCAATTGAAAATAGTTATAGTTTTCCAAGTGGTCATACAGTAACCATAGTTGTATTAGTAGGTATATTACTTTTTTGGTTATGGCAAGAGAAGGGGAGTAAGAAAAAGAAGGAAGATAAAAATAAAAAGTTATGTAAAAAAATTATTTTGACTATTATTTTAATTTTTATTGCATTTAACGTAATGTTAAGTAGAATTTATTTAGGTGTTCATTATTTTAGTGATATTTTAGCTGGTATTACCTTTGGCATATTTTATTTATTAAGCACCCATTATTACATATATAATTATGAGAAAGTTCCCCTACCATTTAAAATAAAAAAATAGAGCATATATATCCTTATATTATATATTTATAAGGATATATTATACACGCATATATCCTTATTTATATTATAATAAGGATTATATATTTTTATAAATAACAAGCTTTTAAATATATAATTTTAATTATATATTTAAATAAACTTTAACAAATTAATTTATAGAACAAATTAATTTATAGCAATTTATAGAAATATAATTAATAAAATCATAAATTTTAGTTATAATAAAACGAATTTATATAAAATAATTGTTTTTAAATAATATATATTATGTTAACTTAATTATGAAATTAAAATAAATAGACATTGATAATAACTAAAACTACTCCACTAATTAAACCCAAATATAAGTATTTATTTTCATTATATTTTAGTGCTTTAGGAACTAATTCTTGTATTGCTAAGGTAATCATTAAACCTGCTACAATAACTAGTATAATACTAATTGTCATATCCGTTATATATTTTTTTAAAAATATAAATGCTAGTACAGCCCCAATTGGTTCGGCAATTCCTGATAAAAAAGCTTTTTTATAAGCTTCTTTTTTTGACTTTGTGGCATAATAAATTGGTACAGCAATACTAATACCTTCTGGAATGTTATGAAGCATTATTGCTACACTTAATTTTAAACCCAAAGAAATACTTTGATAACTACTTAAAAAAGTAGCTATTCCCTCCGGCAAATTATGTATTATTAACACAATCATATTAAGTATTCCTAAGCGATATAAATCTTCTTTTTTTGATTCTTTATTAATTAAACCGCTTAAAAAAGTAATTACAATATAACTTAATATAAATGCAATTATTAATAATACTATAGATTTAGAAAATCCATTAACATAAAAATAATTAAAAAAAGATTCCGGTATTAAATCAAATATACTAATACCAATCATTACTGCTGCCGAAAATGCCAGGCAAAAAGTTATAAATTTACTATATTTAGAACTATCTATTTTTAAATTTATAATTAAAGCTCCTAAAACAGTAGATAAACCTGCTATAGTAGATATTATTAAAGGTAATATAATTTGCATACAATACCCCCTACTCTAATAATATTTTAAAAAAACAAGTTTATGAAACTTGTCTTAAAAATTCTAAATAATTTTTAAATTCTTGATTATTATTTTCAATCTGTAAAACATAATTAATTCTACCAGTTAATTTGTTTAAATAATTGTTTTTATCTACGCATTTAATCTTTTTTAAATGATTATCTATCCCCCACTTTTTTATATAATAAATTTCTTGTCTAATTTTTTTCTTATATACCTTTTTAACACTTAATTTTTCATTAACTACAATTCCTGTAACGATTTGTCTTTTACTATGATGAATTATTCTAATTTTATCATAATTTAATTTAAAACGATATTTTGCTAATTCACTTTTAATTAGTTTAATTAATTCTGTAACATCAAAGTCACCAGAAAAAGTTAAATCATCTGAATATCTAGTATAACTAATATTTAAATTATCACAATATTTTCCTATATATTCATCAAAATCTCTCAAAACAATATTTGATATAAATGCACTTGTTGGAGCACCTTGTGGTAATTCATTATTAAGCATACACAAGTTAGTAAGTAATACCCCCATTTTTTTAGGATATAATTCTTCTCTAAAACATTTAGTATACACCAGATAAAAATTAATATTATCAAAAAAGTCTTTAATATCTAATTTTAATACAATTTTTTTATTTATATGTGGTAAAGCATTATCAATTAAACTAACTTTCTTTTGATAAGCTTTTGCATACTTTGATACTTTCATATCAACTAAAACATTATTTAAAATATTTCTTTGAATATTTTTTAATAAATAACTAGGCTCATGTATACATCGCATTTTACCATTTCGTTTAGGTATTTCAAAAGAAATATAATTATTATTTATATTATTAACTAAATAATAAATAATTTTTTTAACTTTTTTTATATCATTATTTTTTAACAAATTAAAAGAAAGTAAAAATTGATTATATAGTTCATCGGTTAAATAATACCACATAATTTTCACTTCCTTACAAAAGCAATACAAAATATTATAAATATGGAATAGTACAATACATAATGTAATTATGGAAAGTACATGCAATATTTATAAAAAAATAACAACTATTTTTTCCAACTTAAACGACTCGCTTAAGATAATGGACACTATTGCTTTCTAACTTATTATAACAATATTATTTTTTATTAGCAATACTTGATTTAATGAATGAATCAAATAATGGATGTGGCTTTGTTGGTCTACTTTTAAATTCAGGATGAAATTGACATGCAATAAAATGTGGGTGATTTTCTAATTCAATTATTTCTACTAAATTAGTATCAGGATTTATACCTGAAAATATTAAACCATTTTTTTCAAATATATCTTTATAATTATTATTAAATTCATAACGATGACGATGTCTTTCAAATATACTATCAGTTTTATAATCTTTAAAAGCCAAAGTACCTTTTTTTAAATCACATTTATAGTTTCCAAGCCTTAAAGTACCACCCTTATTAATTATAGCTTTTTGATCAGCCATTAAATCAATTACAGGATTAGGACATAATTCATCAAATTCTCGACTGGATGCATCAGTTATTTCACAAACATTCCTAGCAAATTCAATAACAGCTATTTGCATACCTAAACAAATTCCTAAATATGGAATCTTATTAATTCGAGCATAATTACAAGCTTTAATCATACCTTCAATGCCTCGAGATCCAAAACCTCCAGGAACGATTATACCTTGAGTATTTTTAAATACATCCTTTAAATTTGTTTTATTAGGCTCTAAATCTTCACTATTAACCCATTTAATTTTAATTTTAGTATTATATTTATAACCTGCAGCTTTTAAAGCTTCTTTAACAGAAAGATATGCATCTTCTAATTCAACATATTTTCCAACTAAAGCTATTTCTATTTCTTTATCTAAATTATTTACTTTTGATATTAAATCTTCCCATTCATTTAAATTGCTTTTTGTAACCTTTAAATTAAATTGTTTCAAAATTATATCTTCTATATGTTGTTTATGAAAATTAATAGGTATTTGATAAATATTGGCTTCATCTTTTGCTTCAATAATATTTTCTATTGGAATACTACCAAATAAAGCAATTTTTTCTTTTACATGTTCACCTAAATCTAAAGGAGCTCTTGTAACTATAATATCAGGCTGAATACCTAATCTTCTAAGTTCAATAATACTATTTTGAGTTGGTTTAGTTTTTAATTCATTAGAACCATATAAAAAAGGTACTAAAGTAGTGTGAACAAATAAAGAATTATTTACTCCCATTTCCAAACGAAATTGCCTTAAAGATTCCAACATAACAGCAGATTCTATATCTCCAACTGTACCTCCTATTTCTGTTATAACAATATCAGCACCACTACTAGTTCCAGCTTCATATATTTTATTTTTTATTTCGTTTGAAATGTGAGGTACAATTTGAATAGTTGAGCCTAAAAAATCCCCTACTCTTTCTTTTTCAATTACACTGGAATATATTTTTCCGTTAGTAATATTAGATGTGTAATTTAATTCTTCATCAATAAATCTTTCATAATGTCCTAAATCTAAATCCGTTTCACAACCATCAGCAGTTACAAATACTTCACCGTGTTGAATTGGTGACATAGTCCCTGGATCCACATTCATATAAGGATCAAATTTTTGCATAAACACTTTATAGCCTTTAGCTTTTAACAACAACGCTATACTCGATGCAGTAATTCCTTTACCAAGACCTGAACAAACACCCCCAGTTACAAATACATATTTTGCCATATTTCCTCCCTTTCACTTTCCTAAACAAAATGTAATTTGTTAAAAAGAAAAACACCCGAGAGAACTCGGGTGGCTCTATTTAATTATAGCACTATTTTTTTACTTGCTCAATAAAATATAAAAATAATTTTTCACTATTTTCATCAATAATATCCTCAGGATGCCATTGAACTCCAAAAATAAACTTTTTATTAGGCAAATGTATTGCTTCAATAATGCCATCATTACTAATAGCATCAATTATAAAATCATTAGAAAATTTAATTTTATCTTTATGTCTACTATTAACTTTAATAGAATTTTTTTTAAATATATCTTTTAAAATACCATCATTTATTATAATATCATGTACATATGTATCATTACTTTTATGATTATCATTATTAATTGGAGTAGTATTATCACTTACCTCTTTTCCATTAAAACTACCAATAAGTTGCATACCAGCACAAATTCCTAATACTGGAACATCATTATCATAAGCGTACTTTAAAACTTCTTCATCTATATTTTCCCAATTATTACCACCAGGAATGATAAACCCATCAAATATACTAGCAATACTTGAAAAATGATTTATATTAGTAATAAATATTGGAATAGCATCATATTTAAGTATATAATTAGCTATACTCTTATTTACTTTTAAAATATCTATTTCATCCATTTTAATATTTCTAAGTGTTACACCAATTATCATATAATCATTTCCTTTCTAAATATTACCAATTATTTTATGATTAATATATATAAATTATACCATAATAGTAGTGGGAGGTAAGAAACTCAATGAGTAAAGCAAGAAGTTCTGCTAGAAGTAATTCTAAATCTTCTAGTTCAAGAAGTAAAGCACGTAATAATGCAAATGCTCGTAATGAAAAATGTAATTAATTGATATCTTTTTCTTTATGAGCCCGAGGATGATGATCATAATCATCCTCAATTTTTTTATTGCTTAAATGTGAATATATCTCAGTTGTAACAAGATTTTCATGCCCCAATAATTCCTGAATAACTCTTAAATCAGCACCATTATTAAGTAAATGTGTGGCAAAGGAGTGCCTTAACGTATGTGGTGATATTTCTTTTTCAATACCACTAGTTTTAGCTATTTGCTTTAAAATTTTAAAAAAGCCTTGCCTACTTATTTTATTTCCATCTTTATTAATAAAAACATAATTACTAGTTTTAGTTTTAAGCAAAAACTTACGATATTCTTCTATATATAAAGTTAAATAATGTATTGCCATATTACCTAATGGTACAATTCTATCTTTTTTTCCTTTACCAAGAACTCTGATAGTACAATCATTTAAATCAATTTGATTAAACTCTAAATTAGTTAATTCACTTATTCTTATACCTGTTGCATATAATACTTCAAGCATTGCTTTATTCCGATAGTCTATTGGTTTAATAAGCCTTATATCTAAAAGTTTATTAATTTCATCATCTGTTAAATATTTTGGTAACCTTTTTTCTAATTTTGGTGTTTTTATCCCTTCACAAGGATTATTATTTATTTTTTTATTAAATACCATATATTTATAAAAAGAATTAAAAACCGACAAATAATGGGCTTTTGTTTTGGCCGTAGCATCACTATTTAACAAATAATTTCTTATATCATCACTATTTAATATTAAAATATCTTTATTTACATAATTTAATAATTTCAAAAGATTTTCCCCATAAGAATCTATTGTATTATCAGATAATCTTCTTTCATATTTTAAATATTCTAAATAATATATAACATTTTGATCTTTAATATTTTCAATTATATTTTTCATAATACCACAATATAATTATATCTTATTTTACCAAACTATGCTATAATTAATTTGTGATAATATGGAAATTTTAGCAGATATATTAAGACCTAAAACCTTAGATGATGTAATTGGTCAAAGTCATCTAATTGGTGAGAATAAAATTATTAGCAATCTTGTTAAAAACAAGAAAATCTTTTCTATGATATTATATGGAAAGCCAGGGATAGGCAAAACAAGTATAGCATATGCTATTGTTAATGAATTAAATATTAGATATAAAATGTTAAACGCAACAGTAAATAATAAATCAGATTTTGATATGGCAATCGAAGAAGCAAAATTTTATAAAGAATTAGTATTAATAGTAGATGAAATTCATCGAATGAATAAAGATAAACAAGACTTATTATTGCCATATATAGAAAACGGAACAATTATTTTAATAGGAATTACAACAAGTAATCCCTATCATAAAATTAATCCAGCGATAAGAAGTAGATGTCAAATATTTGAATTACATGAACTTAAAATAGAAGATATTATTAAAGGTATAAAAAAAGGTTGTACAAAATTAGAAAACATTAAAATAAATGATGAAGCCATAAATTATATAGCTAATCTTGCTAGTGGGGATTTACGTTTTGCTTTAAATTTATTAGAAATGGCTTATTATTCCACAAATAACAGCAAAATTACCATAGAAACAATTAAAAGAATTAACTCTAAACCAGTATTTTTTCATGATAAAAACGAAGATGGCCATTATGATGTTTTAAGTGCTTTTCAAAAATCAATTCGTGGTAGTGATGTTGATGCTTCCCTTCACTATTTAGCAAGATTAATTGTAGCAGAAGATCTTGATAGTATATATCGCCGTCTTGCAGTTATTGCTTATGAAGATATAGGTATGGCAAACCCCAGCATTGGACCAAAAGTTATGGCAGCCATATCTGCTGCAGAATTAGTTGGTTTACCAGAAGCTCGCATACCATTGGGACAAATAGTTGTTGAAATGGCTTTATCCCCCAAGAGTAATAGTTCGCATTTAGCATTAGATAAAGCAATAAATGATATTAATAAAGGAAATACTGGTAATGTACCTGATAATATAAAAACAACATCTAAAACCTACTTATATCCCCATGATTATCCAAATTCATGGGTAAAACAAAATTATATGCCAGAAAATATAAAAGACAGTCGATATTATTTTCCTAAAAATAATAAAATAGAAAAAAATTTAAATGCAATACATAATGAAATGGAGGGAAAAAATGAAAATTAGCGTATTTGGAGCAGGTGCATATGGTTTAGCAATATCTTTAGCATTAGCTAAAAATGGTCATGATATAACAATATGGACAGAAAATTTAAATAAAGAATTAGAATATAAAGAAACTAAATCACTTAAATCTGTATTAAACGTCGATTTACCTAACAATATAAAAATTTCTTCTTCATATGAGGAAGTATTAAATAAAACCAATTTGATTTTTATAGTAACAACTAGTAAATATGTTGCAGATATATGTGATGGTATAAATGTATTTTATAAAAAAAGCATACCTATATGTATTGCAACTAAAGGTTTAGAAGAAAATTCTTTAGACTTATTATCAAATGTAGTTACAAATAAATTAAATACTAAAAATGTAGCTGTAATATCAGGCCCTACCTTTGCAATAGATATGGCCAATAATGAGCCAGTTGCTTTAGCACTAGCAGCCACCAATAATAGAACTAAAAATATTATTTTAAAAACATTACCAGGGGATACATTAAAATTAAGACCTACAGAAGATTTAATCGGTATCCAAATCTGTGGTTCTGTAAAAAATATTTTTGCAATAGCATCAGGCATATTAGAAGGCTTAGGATATAGTGATTCAACAAGAAGTTTTTTAATTAATGAATCGCTTCATGATATCAAACACATAATAAAATATCTTGGAGGTAATCCTAAAACAATTCTTTCCTTTGCAGGCATTGGAGACTTATTACTTACCTGTTCTAGCAAAAAAAGTAGAAATTTTTCATTTGGCTATTGTATAGGAAACACTAAAAGCAAAGAAAAAATTAAAGAATTTTTACAAAATAATACTGTCGAAGGATACTATACCTTACAAACAATTCATAATTTATTAAAAAAGAAAAAAATAAATATCGAATTAGTAAATGTAATATATGATATAGTATATAATAACCATAATCCTTATGAATTAGCAAAATTTTTAATAACAAAAGAATAGTCAGCAAACTATTCTTTTATAATATCATTAATTATATAATAAGCCATATATATTCCTGCAACCGCTGGAGGAAATATACAAGATGCAATAACTACATCATTATTTAATGGTTTATTACTAGCATAAACAACAGGAACATCTTGTTTTATCTTTTCTTTTCCCAGTAAATTACGTATTTTTTTAGCTAATGGATCATTATAAGTTTTATCCAATGTAGTAAGTTCTATGTGCGTAGGATCTAATCTTTTTCCAGTCCCCAAAGCGCATATTATTTTAATAGCATTTTCTTTAGCATATTTAATCATAGCCACTTTAGCTAAAACATCATCACAGGCATCAATAATATAATCAAAATCTTTTAAAGTATCAATATTTTCATTAGATATTTTAGTATTATATATTTTTAATTTAACATCTGGATTAATTTTTTTTATTCTCTTTTTTGCTTCTTTAACTTTTTCATTATCTATATTATCAATGTTACTAATTATTTGCCTATTTAAATTTGATAAAGAAATGTAATCATTATCATAAATAGTAATTTTAGTAATGCCACTTCTAACTAAGGCTTCTAAAACAAAGCCACCAACTCCACCTACTCCTACTAAAACAACATTAGATTTTTTAATTTTTTCTAAATTATCTTCTCCAATTAAATTAATTAATCTATCAAACATAAAACGATACTCCTAACTATATTTATATTTACATTAAAAAACCTAAAAGATAGGCCTGCGTTGATAAAAACCCGCTCTCGGCAGGTGGGTATCACATGAACTGTTTTAGGATCCTTATTCACTTAATGGATAAGTATTCTACACCACAATTCAATTAGACTCCCGTATATCATATCTAGTCGGTTTTATAATGACAGGCTACCTTCTAGGTATCTTAATTATATCAAAGTTTATTATATTTGACAATAACAATAAACAAAAAAGCTAAACTTTATTGTTCAGCCTTTAAATTCATCAATGTTTCTATATTTACATCATCTTCCGTTTCAATATAGTTTTCCATTGCAATAGTAACATTATTAACCCAACTTGGTTTAGCAATTTTTTGACCATTTTCATTATATGTTGGATTATATACTCTACCTATATCTTCAACAGTAATAAGTCCTTTACCAAAATATCCTTCACTTAAAAGTTTAATATAACGATATATACCATATTCAATATTTTTATATTTTATTAAACCACCATTAGACATACCACCAAAAATGTTGTTTTTATTTAACATATGTTGTGATGTATAGCCGGATTCTATTTGGGCAATTGCTGCTGCAATGCTAAAATCGACATTGTCATATATATCCGTAAAATACTTTATTAAAGCAACCATATAATCTTTGCTTGGATTGCTTACATTAAGTTTATTATCAAATAAATCACTATTATTTTCTTCTAATTGTTCAATATAAAATAATATCGTTTTATCTAAATTATCAGTATTTAATAAATCTAATGTTTGATAATCTTCTCTTATTTTATTAACTAATACACTATTATCAAGTTGAAACATACTACTATAAAAATTAAAAGTATCTATATTACTATTTATATAAATATCTAATAATTCATCTTCACTTAATAATCTTTTGCTCTCGGGAACCTCCGCATCAGTATTATAACTAATCGTACTAACTTTTAAATCTTCTTTAGTTAAATTTTTATTCATAACTAAACTAAAAATTAATAAGAATAACCCTATAGATACTAAAATCAAACCTTTTTTATTCTTTTTTATATACTCTTTCATATTAATATTATACTCATCCTTTCAAAAGTATGCAGATATTATATCATATTTTTTAAAAAAATGCAAATTGGCACAAACATTTGTTCTAATTTTTGTGAAGTAAAATATCATAACATAGACTTTTCATTAGAAATTTAGTACAATAAATATGTGATGATTATGAAAAAAAGAAAATATAACGAATTTATGAAAAGATATGATAAATTTAAAAAGAATAATTTACCTACTCCATTTTGGGATGATGAAAGAAAAACATTAGAATATGTAAATATTGGCAATAGAAAAACTATATATGATTTTGATAATGCTAAAAACAAAATGGAAGTATATAATTATTTAACTGAGGCTTTAGAAAATATAGGAAATGTAGGATTATATTATCCTTTTACTGCAAAATATCAAGAACTTACAAAAGATGAAATTAAGTTTGTTATAGATCATACACATTCTTACTCATTTGAAAATGTTGTGGGAGCTCTTTATCAAAACCCTGAATCTTTTTATATTTCTAAATCTGATGAAGAATTTTATAGTAAACAAGAACTTCGATATTTAAAAAAATTGCAAAAATATTTATTATTTATTGGTTTAAAAGATGTAGAAACAGAAAAAATACCCATATCAAGATATAGAAATAAATTACATGAAAAATATAAAAATGCATATACAAATTCATTAGAAGATAAAATATTAAATAATATATTAACTGGTAAAATTAATTTTACAATAAAAAAATGGTACAAAGAATATCAAGAAAGGTCATATGAAACAGAAGACTATTGTCGATTAATTACAGATAATGATTATAACATAAAATTATATATTAAATATACAAATGATGAAGTTAGATTATATAAAGACTTCAAAGATTTATACCCAATGGCTGGTATTAATGATTCAGATAAAGTTATAGTTGAGTATTTTAAAATTCTTGAAAGATTTTAATTAAATATTTAAAATAAATAAAATCCCAATAAGAAAATTTATATTTCTTATTGGGGTTTTCGTTATAACTATTAATACATGTTTAATTTGCACCCATCGGCGTAACATTAATATTTTGAACAACTGTATCATTTACTGGACTTTCTTTTACATCATTAACACTTTGGGTAGGCATTTTCCAACATGCAGAAACATCACAGTTACTAGAATATGGCATTGGATTAGGCATTTGCATTTTAACAATCATTGGTATTTTAAATGCCCCACCGAAACAAACACAATTACCAGGTTGTAAAACTTTCTGTTTATCAAGAATATCCGCAGATATATTAGGTAGCATTTCACCAATATATTTTATATCTAATGGATGTGTCATTTTAAATATCAAGAAATTATTACATTGAGCAATAACAGTATCAGATATTTCTACAGGCCTTTGACTAATTATATCTAAAATAACACCATACTTACGTCCTTCTTTAGCAATACGATCAAATATATTATAACCAAGTAAGAAGGTATCATTATCTTTTTGAATATATCTATGTGCTTCTTCTAAAAATAAATGGAATGGTATTTTAGCTCTATCAGTTCTTCCTTTAGAAAAATCGAAAATCATTCTCGAAATAATTTTAACAAATACTTTAGCATAAATATCATCTACATCTTCCAAATTAATATTTATTATTTGAGCTTTTTTAGCACCATTGGCAACTAATGAAGAAATATAGTTACCTAAAGGCATATATTCACTACTAAAGAAATTACTTAATTTACTATTAATTATAGAATTTAATCTTACTTTTAAAATAACAGCATCATCATGTAAATTTTGATTATGTTGAAATCCTTCACTAATTAAAGTAAATTCTAAAGCTGATGCAAAATCTTTAAGAGAATATGAAGCATTTTCAGGTTCTTTTATTGTATCTAATTCATCATTTATCTTTCCTAAAATATAATTTGTAATTAAAACAGATTCTCCAAAATTTCCATTAGAATCAATTTCAAAACATTCACTAAAAGTTCTGGTATATCCCAACCCTGGAATAACAGAATCAAAATTAAATTCTGGAGTATTACATACTTCAATAATTGTAAATATTTCATTTTTCTTACTAGCTACAGTTTCATTACTAAACAATACTGCCAGCAAAGCTTTAGCAATTAAATGATTTTTATAAGCATTAGCTTCTTCACTATGGGTAGAAAATATTTTAGCAAGCTTAATAGTATGCTCTATAATTGGTAATTGAGCATGATTACTTGCTTGTAAAAGCAAAGCAAAATCATCAAATTTTAATAAATTTACTGGAATACTTAAAGGAATATCCCCTTGTTCAGTTACATTAGTAGTAATAAACTTATAACAATAATTAGGATTTAATTCATTTAATTTACCAAAAGCATTTTTATATTCCCCAAAAGAATCAAAAATAAATAAATTAGCATTATATTGAATATTATATTTAGAATCAAATATATTTTGAATTATTCTAGCTACCCCACATGATTTACCAGAACCAGAATTACCAAATATCGCTAAATGGTTTGAAAAAAGATTATTTATATTAGGGCATATTTGAAAGCCTTTATATATTGCGCTTTCCCCTAAAACAAAACTAGAAGCATCATATGTACCAACTAATTCCATTAATTCATCTTTATTAATCATTCTTATTTTACTAGTTAAAAGTGGCTTTCTTAATACCCCATTTACATATTTATTATTAATATATTCTCCCAAAAATCTTATTTTAACTATTTCACTACCCAATTCAAAAACTTCTCCTAAAATTCTTTGATCTTGTTCTTCAAAGATAACATTTAAATTCATTAAATCTGCTGCTGCTGCTTCTTTTTGCAAATTTTCTACATGAGCTTCACTATCACCAATATAAACAATTTTTCCAAACATAATATCACCCTATTTTTCTTCAAATTCTCTTTTATTAAAAACAAAATTATCTAATAAACCATCATCAATTGGAATAAAATACATTAAATATTCATCACTATCAGTAATAACTTTATTAACAACATATTTTAAATTTATTCCATCATCAGTTATATCAATATCAATGCTATCTATTTTTAAATCTTCATCATAATTTATAAAATCAATAATATAATCATTATTATCCAAATCACCAGAAGTTAAAAATACCAATTCATGAATATCATAATCATCTAAAAAATCTACATATTCATTATAAGATGTTATAAGTTTTGGACTATACTCTTTATCATCTTTTTCAATAACTATCCCTTCAACTACTGCTCTATATGTAATTTTCTTAGTTCCATAATATATTCCTAAACCAGCTGCAACAAAAACTATAACTATAGAAATAATAGTTATTAGTATTCTTTGTTTCATTTTGCCTCCGTACTAATCCAATTATAATAATTACCATTTATTACAAAACTGCTTATATACTCTATTCTTCTTCTTCCTAAATGTTTATCAATATATTCATCAAAATTTAAGCCATCATTTTCTACATCATCACTCGTAAACGAAAGAACAATATTAGTATATAACCCATTATCATAAACATTATAATTTGTTATATTATTTTCTATTTCTTCACTATAAAATAATATACTTTCCTCTAAATATAATTTATTATCACTAATACTTATACCATTAATATCTCTATCAGCTTTATATAATATTCCATCATATTCTAATATTTCGCATTTATATGTATCATTTTCATAATTACAATAATTTTTTCCATTAACAGTAAAACTTTTATTAACTATAAATATGTCATTACCAAACATATTACTTATAATATCAATTAATTGATTAGCACTTAAATTATTTTTACTAGTGCTATATATTCCTTTTGTAAGTAATATATCATTATTAATATCACTAATTGTAACAAATTTATCTTGATAAGCAGTTTTATAATCTTTATTATTTATAGTAACATAAGGTATTAAATTTTGTAATTCTTTACTTAATGAATCCGTTCCCCCATCAAAATTTATTATAGTATTAATATTCATATCACCATCAATATTATCACT
Organism: uncultured Bacilli bacterium; assembly: GCA_944331865.1. Taxonomy (GTDB): domain Bacteria; phylum Bacillota_I; class Bacilli_A; order RF39; family UBA660; genus Onthocola_B. The sequence goes on from CALVIZ010000020.1 coordinate 20,611, forward strand.
CTTAATATAACCATTTATATATAAAAAACTACATAATGCTATTACTAACAATAAAATAATAAAACCTAACAACATATTTTCTTTTTCATTTTTAATATCACTTTTCATATATACTCCTTTATTCTACTAAAAGTATACCACATTTTAGATAAAATAGTAAATATAAAAATGTAAAAAGACAAGTTAACTATTGGTTGTATTATAAATAGTGTTGGTGAGTAAAAATCATTAATACTATTTTTAGTATTAAATTATGTGGCTTTCCACATAATTTTGTTTATGTTGAACTTTTATTTATGTTGAACTTTTAAAAAGAAGTCCATTA
>CALVIZ010000021.1 GCA_944331865.1 uncultured Bacilli bacterium
CGAAGCGATTCGAACGCTTGACCGTACGCTTAGAAGGCGTATGCTCTATCCAGCTGAGCTACGAGGACATCAACAAGTAAATTATATTATAGTTTTTGATTTTTTTCAAGTCTTTTTATTCGGGAAAGTTAAATATTACTTCATTTATACCATAGGAATCTCGAATAGATAAAGATATGGCATATTTTACTTCTTCTAATATATCTTCATTATCTAAATTGGCTAGTAAATGATTATCAAAAGATAAGGTTATACTATTTTCTAGTATTTCATAATTAGTTAAATTAGTTGAAGCTGCAAGATAACTTATTAAATTAGTATGATATATTGGGGTAGTTTTTAATTCTTTAATAATTATTTCGGCTTTTTCCGTATTTTCATTACTTATTTTAGTTACAGGTACATAGTAATAATAATCACTATATTTACTTATATAATATATTGTTGTTTTACTTGTATCTTTGATAGAATCTAAATTATATATTTTATTTATTCCATAGTTTTTATCTAGATATTCTGGTAATTTTTTATTGGAATTAGGCAAATTTGTTAAGTTATTTCCTTCGACTAATATTTTTATTTTTTTTACTTCATCTAATTCTGTAAGAGAATAAATTATTGCTTCTAGCATTTTTTCTTCATTATTTTCATCAATTGTTAAAAATTCTTTGCTAAAATCAATTGTTAATATATTATTTTCTAAATTAATATTTAAAATTTTAGTATCTTTAGGAATTATGGCTTTAAAACCTTCACGAATATAATTAGATTTTTTACTATCTATTGTTAAACTTTCAATTATTTCTTTTATCATATCTAATGTATTATCACTTTCTTTAACAATAGATGTTCTAGAAATATATTCCATACTATCTACTAGAAATATTGGCATTTCTTCTTTTTCAATATATGATAATGATTCCGATATTTCTGGTGAAGTTGGAAAAAAATAAATAATTAAGAGTAGAAATAAAGCTAATGTTGCCAGCATAATTCTTTTAAATAATGATCTTTTTAACATAATCTAACACCTGTTTAATTATATTATTAAAATAAAGAAAAAGACCGAAGTCTTTGTTAAATTGTAATTTCACCTAATTTAATAAGTTCTACAACTGCTTGAGCTCGACCTTTAACTCCTAATTTTTGAATGGCATTAGATATATGGTTGCGAACTGTTTTTTCACTTATTCCTAAGCTTTTAGCGATTTCACTAGTTGTTTTATTAATTACAAGTAATTCAAAAACTTCTTGTTCTCTTTCAGTTAATATTTTTTTATTCATATTATCCCTTCCTAAAACAAAATACTTCATAATATTTTATGAAGTATTTTATAATTGGTACCTATATCAGTTTAATTATTCAAATTTAACAGTAATATATTTTTGAGTATCATATAATTCTTGTATAGCACGAATTATTTTGTTGGCAATTTCTTTATTATGATCTGTGCTAGCAATTATAATACTGATTGTATCACCATCAATTTTAACAAAATTATCATATTTAAATTGATCAGTAATTAATTTCTCAATTTTTTGACATTCGCTTTGTTTGCTGTTTAATGCTTGTAATCCTTCATAGGCGTCATTTTTTTCTTCTAATGTTGCAGCTTCATCAAGTAAAATATTTTGATATTCAGCCATTTGTTCTAAAACTGATTCATCATCTGCTACTTGAAGTGCTACAATTACATCTGATTCTTCGACTTTGATAACTTCTGATACATCATTTTCGGCATTTAATGCCGTTAGGGATTCATCAGACATACTTACATAATAAATTCCTAATACTAAAATTAATGAAAACAATGTTACAAACCATAAATTTTGTTTATTAACCATAATACCCTCCATCTAATCTATTTAATTATATGTCCAATATAAAAAATATATTAACTAAATATTAAAACCTTTTAAAAATAGGAAATATGTGATAAACTAATGTAGTAAGGTGAATAAATATGGGAAGGACAACTTTTTTGCTAATAGCTGTTGCTTATTATATATTAACTATTATTATTGTAATAATTGTTTTAGCATTGATAAGTAAAAGAGAAAAAAATAAATTAAAAAAAGAAATCGATGAATTAGAAAAGGAAAAAAATCTAATTATTTCTGCTAGTATGCTTTCGGAACTAAATAAAGTAGAAGCTTTAGTTAATAATGATGAAATGCAAATTAAATTAGATGATTGGCATAAAAGATTTAATGAGATTAAAGATATTGAATTACCTAAAATAACTGATGAAATAAATGAAATAGAAGAACTTTATGAAGATAAAGATTATAAAGAATTAAAAAATATTATGTTAAAAGTAGATTTTGAATTAAATAATTTAAAAACTAAAGCAGGTTTTTTATTAGATGAAATAAAAGATGTAACTTTAAGCGAAGAACGAAATAGGGAAGTTATTACTAAATTAAAAGCTACATATAGAGATATTTATAGTAATTATAAAGATTATGAAGAAGAATATAGTATTATAAAAGTACCAATAGAATTACAATTTGAAAATGTAGATAAATTATTTCAAGCTTTTGAAGCAACTATGGAGAAAAATGCTTATACAGAAGTAGGAAGAATAGTTAAGGCTATAACTGATATTATTGATAATTTAAAAGTAGTAATTGAAGAAACAAGGCCAATTGTTAATTTGGGAAAAAATTTAATTCCTAAAAAAATAGATGATATTAAAAATATTTCTGAAAAAATGACTAAAGAAGGTTATAATTTAGAATATTTAAATATTGATTATAATATTAAAGAAGCAAATAAAAAAATACAAGATATTTTTCAAAGATTAAATGTTTTAAATATTGAAGATTCTTTATTTGAACTAAAAACTATGCATGATTATTTTGATTCATTATATAATGATTTTGATAAAGAAAAAGTAAGTAAGAAGATTTATGAAGATTATAGCAGAAGTATATTGATAAAAGCTACTAAATTAGAAAAAATTAATAATGAATTATATAAGAAAATAGATGATATAAAATATAGTTATGATTTAAGTGATGATGAAGTTGCAGTAATTGTAGAAATTAAAGATGAAATAATGAATATTCGAGCAAGTTATGATAAAATAGTAGATGTCGCTCGTAGTAAAATAATGGCATATAGTAGATTAGCAAAAGAAATGGAAATTATAAATGCTAAATTGATTAAAACTGAAGAAAAACTAAATGGAGCATTAAAAAGTTTGGGCAGTTTAAAAGAAGATGAACTTAGAGCGAGAGAACAATTAGATGAAATAAAAACTATTTTAAATCAAACTAAAGAAAAAGTTAGATCTTTTAAATTACCAAGTGTTCCTAAAAATTATTATGTAGAATTATCTGAGGCTATGGCAGCGATAAATGAGTTAGTTAAAGCTTTAGATAAAAGACCTATTTCCATTAAAATTTTAAATGTTAGGGTAGATACTGCTAGAGATTTAGTTTTAAAAGTATATAATACTATTAATGAAACTGTTAAAACTGCTAGAATGGCTGAAGTGGCAATTGTTTATGGTAATAGATATCGAGTTACTAATAAAGAAGTTGATTTTAATTTAATAAAAGCTGAAAATAATTTCTTAAAAGGAAATTTTAAAAATAGTTTGGAAAATGCTATTAATGCTATAAATATTGTTGAACCGGGGATTTATAAAAGGTTACTTGAAGAGTATAAGTAAGGAGAAGTTATGAAAAAATATTTAAAAGTTATTAGTTTGTGTTTTATTTTATTATTTATGTTTACTCCTAAGTTAGTTTTAGCAGCAAACTATGATTATCAAACTTGTATAACATGTGATACATTTGAAGATGAAGATAAAGCCCAAGCATGTATTGAAAAATATTGTGATCCTAGTGAAAATTGGCTTGGTAATACTTATGTTTCAAATGCAAGTGCAGCAGATTCTTTAAAATTTTGTGAAAGAACAGCACCAATTTGGCAATTTGTTGGCTATGGTATAATTGCTCTAAAAATTTTAGTTCCATTAGTAGTTATCATTTTAGGCATTATTGATTTAGCAAAAGCTATTGTAAATTCTGATGATAAAGCAATATCTAAAGCTGTAAAAAGTTTAGCTATGAGATTTTTAACTGGGGTGGTTATATTTTTCGTTCCAACTTTAGTAGATGTAGTATTTGGATTTTTAAAAGATTTTACTGGAGATTCACTTAATAACATAGGAGTTTGTGAAACTTGTTTATTAAATGCAAACAGTAGTGAATGTGAAGCTTATGTTGATGTTGCGGCAGCAGAGGTTGATAACTAATGATATATTTAGATTATAGTGCAACAACTCCAGTATCATACGAAGTATTTGATACTATTTCTAAAGTTACTAAAGAATTTATAGGTAATGCAAATTCACTACATGCCCTTGGTTTAAAATCAAGTAATTTATTGGAAAGTGCAACAAAACAAATCGCTGAAATTTTTAATATTAATACTAGTGAAATAGTTTATACTTCAGGAGCAACTGAAGCTAATAATATGGCTTTAATTGGTACGGCGATGGCTCATCATAAAAAAGGAAAACATATAATTGTATCTAAACTTGAACATCCATCAATATATGCTATTTGTGATTATTTAAAAAGTATAGGTTTTGAAATTAGTTATGTTAATAATGATGCTGATGGGTTAATAGATTTTGATGATTTAAAAAGAAAAATAAGAGATGACACAATATTAGTTAGTATTTGTGCAGTAAATTCAGAAACAGGAATAAGACAACCACTTAAAATAATTAGACAAATAATTAAAAAAGAAAATGTGGCAACTATTTTTCATTCCGATGTAACTCAGGCTATGGGAAAAGTACCAGTTAATTTTCATGATGTTGATTTAGCGAGTATGTCAGCGCATAAAATATTTGGGCCTAAAGGAATAGGTTTTTTATATAAAAGTAGTATGGTAAAAATTACTCCAATTAAATATGGTAGTGGTAAAACTAATGAACTTAATCCCGGAACACCACCGCTTCCTTTAATTGCAGCTTTATCAAAAGCAATTAGAATTTCTCAAACGGATTTAGAAAAAAGGGAGAGATTTGTTAATTTATTAAATGAAAAAATTGTAGCATCTTTAGAAAAATATCCTAATATTTTAATTAATAAAACAAAATATTCTATTCCACAAATATTAAATATAAGTATTATGGATGTTATGCCAGAAGTAATGCTACATGCTTTAGATAAATATGAGGTCTATTTAAGTACAAATACAGCATGTGCTAGTGGTGAAGTATCTCATAGTGTTATGGCTATTTATAATGATTTAAAAAGAGCTAAACATACTTTAAGAATAAGTTTATCATATGTAACTACAACTGAAGAAGTAAATAAATTTATAAAAATATTTGGGGAAGTTTATGATAGTTTGAAAAGTAAAAAAGAGGTTATATGAAAAAAACTATAATTATTAAATATGGAGAACTTTCTACTAAAAAAGATAATATTAATTACTTTTTAAAAATATTAAAAGAAAATATTGATAGTTTATTAACTTGGACTCATTTTATTAATTATGATCGAGGTAGAATGTTTGTTGATGTCGATGAAACAGATATTGATAAAACAATAAATGTTTTAAAAAAAACATTTGGAATTCATGAAATAATAGTGGGTTATATAGATAATGAATTAAATTTTGATAAGATATGTGAAAATACTATAAATTTAATTGCTGAAGAAAGTTTTGAAACATTTAAAGTGATTTGTAAAAGAAGTAATAAAAATTATCCTTTAAATAGTATGGAAGTAAGTGCTAAAATTGGGGGATATATTTTAAAAAATAGAGATAATATTAAAGTAGATGTGAATAATCCCCAATTAAAAGTTCATATTGAAATTAGAAATGATGCTGTTTTGTATTATTTAAATGGTTTTCCTGGTTTAGGAGGATATCCTGTTGGTACTTTAGGGAAAGGTTTACTCATGTTAAGTGGGGGAATCGATTCACCTGTTGCAGGTTATCTTACAATTAAAAGGGGAGTAAAAATATCAGCAATATATTTTGAATCTCCACCGCATACAAGTGATTTTGCTAAAGAGAAAGTAAAAAAATTAGCTAATGTATTAGCCAGTTATAATCCTAATATGAATTTATATGTAATTAATTTTACTAAGATACAAGAAGCAATTTTAAAAAATATTCCTTATGAATATTTAATCACTATAATGCGAAGAATGATGTATCGTATTTCTTTAAAAATAGCTAAAAAAGGAAATTTTAAAATACTTATAAATGGCGAATCAATAGGGCAAGTTGCTAGTCAAACATTAACAAGTATGTCAGTTATAAATAATGTTGTTGATATTCCAGTAATTCGTCCTGTTGCTTGTTTTGATAAATTAGAAATAATAGATATTGCAAAAAAAATAGATACTTATTCTATAAGTACTCTTCCTTATGAAGATTGTTGTACAGTCTTTGTTCCGGAACATCCAGTAATAAATCCTGAATTAGAAAAATGTATTTTATATGAAAAATTAATTCCTTATGAAGATTTAATTAATGAAGCTATAAAAAATTGTGAAGTAATAAAAGTAGGAAAAGAAGAAAAATTTCAAGATATTTTATAAATTTTAAATATTTAGCCATAATATAAATGGTGATAAAATGTTTAGTGGAAGCAATTATTATTATAAAGGATATGATATTACTAATAATAGTCATTTAGAGAAGATGATGATGGAATATAATAATCCTTATGGTTATAATTTAGATAGTAATGTAAAGCGAATAGTTGATTATGAATTTAAAGCAACTCATACTAATCAAAATAGTGTAAAAAATAAGGAATATATGGGAAAAAGATAGCCAAGTTGTCTTTTTTTTTGTATAATAGATAGTGAGGTGGAATTATATGAAAATATTATCTGTAAATGCTGGTTCATCTTCATTAAAATTTACATTAATGAAGATGCCAGAAGAAGAAGTTATAGCTAGTGGCTTATTTGAAAAAATTGGCTTAGCTGATAGTAGTTATACTATAAAATATCAAGGAGAAAAAATAAAAAAGGAATGTTCTTTAGAAAATCATTCTGTAGCAGTTGAAAAGTTAATTGCAGAATTAATTGATCTAAATATTATTCAAACATTAGATGAAATTGAAGGTGTAGGACATCGTTTAGTTCATGGTGGGCAAGAATTTACTTCATCTGTTGTTTTAAATGAAGAAGTTTTAGAACATGTTGCTAAATATAATGAACTTGCTCCATTACATAATCCTGCGAATATAATGGGAGTAAGGGCTTTTATGGAAAAACTACCAAATACTATTCAAGTAGGTGTTTTTGATACGGCTTTCCATACGACAATGAAAGAAAAGGAATATATTTATCCAGTTCCATATGAATGGTATGAAAAATATCAAGTTAGAAAATATGGTTTTCACGGAACAAGTCATCGTTTTATCGACATGACAATTAGAAAACATCTTAATAATGATAATTTAAAAGTAATTTCATGCCATATAGGAAATGGTGGTAGTATAACAGCAATCGATTCTGGTAAAGTTGTTGATACTTCAATGGGATTTACGCCACTTGCAGGAATAATGATGGGAACTCGTTCAGGTGATATTGATGCTAGTATTTTAGAATATATGGCTAATAAAACTGGAGAAACTTTAACTCAATTAACTAATGATTTAAATAAAAAAAGTGGCTTTTTAGGTGTTAGTGGGGTAAGTAGTGATTCAAGAGATATTGAAGCTGCCGTATTACAAGGAAATAAAAGAGCAATTTTGGCACAAGATATTTATTCTCAAAAAATAGCAAATTATATTGCAATGTATAATAATTTGCTTAATGGTGCTGATGTTATTGTATTTACTGCTGGATTAGGGGAAAATAGTCCAATGATGCGTGAAAAAGTAATGCAAAAAATAGCATCTTTAGGAGTTAAACTTGATTTAAGCAAAAATGATTTTCGAGGAGAATTTAGAAAAATTAGTACTGATGATTCAAAAATTCCAGTATTTGTAATACCTACAAATGAAGAATTAATGATTGCAATTGATACAATGAATTTTATATTAAATAAAAACTAGAAAGTGGTGAGTATAATTAAAGAATTATACAAAAAAATAGTCAAAATAATTAAAGATTATGATGAAATTGTATTGGTAAGACATATAGGACCTGATCCAGATGCTATTGCTAGTCAAATAGCTTTAAGGGATTCTATTAAATTAACTTTTCCAAACAAAGAAGTTTATGCTGTAGGTGCAGGAGTACATAAATTTAAGTATCTAGGTAATTTAGATAAAGTTGAATTAAGTGAGTTAAACAATGCTTTAATGATAGTATTAGATGTACCTAATTTTGCAAGGCTAGATGGAGTAGATGATTTAGAATATAAAGCAATATTAAAAATTGATCATCATCCTCAAGAAGATATTATTGGAGATGTTGACTGGACCGATGATACTAAATCTAGTACTTGTGAAATGATTGCTGAATTGATTATGAATACTAAGTTAGTAATGGATCAAAAAATTGCTGAAAATTTATATATTGGTATGGTTTTTGATAGTGATCGATTTTTACTTCAAAATACCACAGTTAATACTTTTAAAACAGTATATGATTTATTAAATACAAGTAAAATAAATTTTGTACCATTATATGATAATTTATATGAAAGAAGTTTAGTAGAAGAAAAATTTAGAGCCTATATTATAAATAATTTAAAAATTAGTGAAAATAAATTTGGTTTTATTTTTGTAGATGCTGATGTTTTAAAAAAATATGGAGTTGAGCCAACTATTGTATCTAATCAAGTAAATGATTTTTATTTTATTAAAGAACTTATTTGTTGGTTATTTGTAGTATATGATGAAAGAAATAATATTTATAAAGCAAACATTAGAAGTTGTGGCCCAGTAATCAACGAAGTTGCTAGTAAATATAATGGTGGTGGCCATAAATTTGCTTCAGGTTGTAGAACAGATGATTATAAAATAATAGAAAAATTGGCTAAGGATTTAGATGAAGCTTGTAAAGATTATATAACGGAAGAAAATAATTAGATGGAAATAGTAAAATTAATAAAAAAAAATAAAAATGTTTATCAAGTTAAATTTAGTGATAATACTTCACTAAATTTTTATGATGATACAATAATTAATTATAATTTATTAGTTAATAAAGAAATTAGTGATTTACAAATAAAAGAAATAATTAATTACAATAATAAAATTGATGCTTATTATAAGGCTTTAAGTTATATTAATGTAAAATTAAGAACTAAAAACGAAATAAGAAAAAAATTAAAAGATTATGATAAAAATATAATAGATGAAGTAATTGAAAAATTAGAAAGTCAAAAATATTTAGATGATGAATTGTATATTAAAAGTTATATTAATGACCAAATAAATTTAACTTTAAATGGGCCTAAAAAGATATTATTTGAACTAGAAAAACTAGGATTTAAAGATATTTATAAATATATGTATATGTTTGATGATGTAAATTGGCAAGAAAAAATAGAAAAAATAATTAGTAAAAAAGTTAAAAGTAATCATAATTTATCCGTAATAATGTTAAAAAATAAAATTAAAAACGATTTAATTAATTTAGGATATAGTAAAGATTTATTTCAAGATGTGGTTGAGAATTATGTATTACTAGATAATGAAGAAATTATAAATAAAGAAATAAATAAATTTAAAAAGAAATATAAAAATAAATATAGCGAAGAAGATATAAATTATAAATTAAAATATTATTTAAATCAAAAAGGATTTAATACAGAAATGATTAATGATTTACTAAATAAATAAATTTTGATATAATTTAATTGAAAGAGTAAAGGAGTAATTTTTTATGAAAAAAAGATGGTATATATTGATTGTATTTTTGGCTTTATTTAGTTTTATGCCAAATGCTTTAGCAAGTGTAAATGATAATTTATTAATTGCTGCAAATGAAATTAAAGAATTTAGTTTTTGCGAAAGAGAGGAAATTTTAAAAGTATTACGTGTTTTAGGTTATGTTATATATGTTGCTAAATTAGTAATCCCTTTATTATTAATAATATTTGGTTCAATAGACTTTGGAAAAGCGGTGCTTTCTAGTGATGATAAGGCAATTAAAGAAGCAGGTGGAACTTTGGTTAGAAGATTTATTGCTGCTGTAATTGTATTTTTACTTCCAACAATATTAAATTTATTATTAGATTTGGTATATAATTATGAATCGTTTAAAGAAAATGAAAGTTTTAAAAAATGTACCGAGTGTATTTTTAATCCTGATGATCCAACTGCTTGTAAATAGCTAAAAAAAAAAAATCAATTTTGATATTTTTTTTTAGCTATTACTAGTTTCAGCTTCTTGAATAGAGGCTTTAGCACTTTGGACATAATTTGAATATTGTTTTGCAAGTTCGTCATCTACTATATCCATACCATATTCTTTACGATAATGTTGTAGAGAATTAAATCCTATACTTGTGTAATTTTCTTCAGAATATTCTTCGCCAAGAATAGTAATAATTTCATCTTTTAATTCTTCTAATGATTTTTTTTCATCTTGTGCGGTTTTTAAAATAACATGATAGCCTAATTCAGTAGTTATTACTTTTGTTGAATAACTACCAACTTTTAAGTCAACAGCTGCACTAATAAGTTCATCATATTTATCATCAAATGATCCATAATTAATTTTACCTATAGCACCACCATCATTCTTAGTAGCTTCATCTTCAGAATATTCTTTAGCAAGTTCTGCAAAAGTTTCTTCAATGTCATTGCCATTTTTCTTAGCTTCATCTAATTTAACAATGATTTCTTCAATAACTTTTTTAGCAGCTTCTTCAGCTTCTTCAGTTTCTTCATCGGTTGCATCATCATCAACCTCTGGAGTAATCAAGATATGACTAATTTCCATATCTCCAACGGCAACTTCATTATAGTATTTTTCAATTTCTTCATCAGTTATTTGTAATTTGGCATATTCTTCAATCGCATGACTTTGTAAAATTGATAAATACATTAAATCGCGATAAGCATCAATTGATTGATAGCCGTATTGTCTTATTGATGCTAGAAATTCATCTTCACCGCCGGCACTTTCAATAAAAGAATCTACATTTGAATCAGCAGTTTCTCTAGCAGTATCTTTATAATCTTCAAATTCAGTTTCTAATATATAGGTATCTGCTAAAGTTATTAGCCCATCTAAGCCATAAGTTTCTTTTAATAAATCATATAGTTCATTAATACTAATCATATGATCGTTATTAAAAGTAATTACTGCTTCTTCACCATTATCAAGAGTTGGTATTTTACCACAACCACTTACTGCAAGTAATATTGCACATAATCCAATAATCTTTTTTTTCATAATCTCTCCTTACCTAAATTATTATAGCAAGAAAACTAGTTAAATACAAGATAATACCTATAAAAAAGCACTCACATTTTTTATTGGTAGCCATACAATACTAATGAAAAGACAAATAAAAGGAGGATCGTTTATGAACAATTGCGGAAATGGCCTTGGAGCTGCTATAATTTTAGTATTATTTATTTTATTAATAATTATAGTAGGAGCATTTATTTAAATAGATTAAAAATATAAGGAGGTTAAAATGAGTTGTTGTAAAAAAGACTTTGACTCTTGTAATGGCAATGGTTTTACAGCTAGTTATGCTTTTATAGTTTTAATACTATTTATATTACTTGCCATAATCTGGGGTGGAGCATTTTATTAGAAAGAGGAAGCCCTCTTTTTTTTTGAAAATATATTGCCATAAAACTATATTTTTGTTATGCTTATATCACAAGGAGGATTATATGTTAGAGGTAAAAAATATTGTAAAAAAATATGGTAATAATTTAGCAGTTAATGATCTATCTTTTACAGTAGCTAATGGCGAAATTTTTGGCTTGTTAGGTGAAAATGGTGCAGGTAAAACTACTACTTTTAGAATTATTATGGGATTACTTGAACCAAATGCTGGAGAAGTTTTATTAGATGGTGAAAAAATAGATTATTCTAAAAGTGATAGTATAGGTTTTGTTACTGAAGAAAGAAGTTTACTTACAAAATTGACTGTTCAAGAACAAATTGAATTTTATGGTACTTTAAAAGGTTTAGAAAAAAAGGAAATCGATAAATTGCTTGATAAGTGGTTAGAAAAATTTGAGATAACTAGTTATAAAAATCGTAAAATAAAAGAGTTATCTAAAGGTAATCAACAAAAAGTTCAATTTATTTCAGCTGTTATACATCATCCTAAATTACTTATTTTGGATGAACCTTTCACTGGATTAGATCCTATTAATGTTAAATTATTAAAAGAAGCAATTATTGAACTTAAAAATGAAGGTTGTTCAATTATATTTTCATCACATCAAATGGAATATATTGAAGACTTTTGTGAAAAATTAATAATACTTGTAAAAGGAAAAGCTATACTGGATGGTAATTTACAAGAAATTAAGGAATCTTATGCTAAGAAAAATATTTTAATAAAAGGTGATATCGATATAGATGAACTAAAAAGTATTGATGGTGTATTAAGTATAGATAAAGAAAAAGGTGAGTATGTAGTTAAAATTGCAGATATAAGTATTGCTAAAAAAGTATTTGCTAAAATAAAAGATAAAAATATTACTAAATATGATGTTGTTGAGCCTAGTTTAAATGAAATATTCATTGAAAGTGTAGGTGGTATTCATGAATAAAAAATTCTTATATTTAACTAAATTAAGTTTAAATAAAAAAATAAAGTCGAAATGGTTTTATGTAACTAATATAATTTTAGCTATTGCCATTATTGCTTTAGTAAATATATCTTCAATAATTGAATTTTTTGGTGGTGACTTTGATAAAAATACTAATATTATAGTAGTAGATAATACTAATGAGTCATTTGAATTGTTTTTAAACAATATGAATATTTACAATGAAGATGAAAAATTAAGTATTACAAAAAGTTCAGAAAGTTTAGATTCTATAAAAGAAAATATTGAAGATAATGATTTAATAATTATATTAAATCATGATGATGTAGAGTATTTAAAAGCTGAGATAATTAGTGAAAATACAATTGATTCATTAACTTATCAAATAATATTACAAGCTTTAAATTCTACAAAAACAACAGTGGGGATGATACAAACTAATATTGATGCTAATATTTTAGCTAATTTATCAAAAAAAATTACAGTTGATAGAGTTATTTTAAGTGAAAAGAATTCTGCTGATGAAAATATGAATTTAGTTATGAGTAGTGTTTTTCCAACATTAATTTTGCCATTTTTTATGCTAATAGTATTTTTAGTTCAAATGGTAGGAGGAGAAATTTGTGAAGAAAAGACAACGAGAAGTATGGAAATTATTATTTCTAATGTTTCTCCTAAAACTCATTTGATATCAAAAATATTAGCTAGCAATGTATTTGTATTAATTCAAAGTATATTATTAATATTATATGTTTTGATTGCTTTTGGTATAAGTAAATATATGGGAGCATCATCTGAATTAGTGGATTTATCTTCAATTATAGATGCTTTAAAAACATCAGGTATTATGGATAAATTATATATAATTATTCCAATTACATTACTTATGATAATTATTTCCTTTGTTGCTTATTCTTTAGTTGCAGGCATTTTAGCATCTATGACTGTTAATATTGAAGATTTTAATCAATTACAAACCCCAATTATGCTTATTTCGATGGCAGGTTATTATCTATCTATAATGGCTGCAATGTTTGATGGTTCAATATTTATTAGAATTATATCTTATCTTCCATTTTTATCAGTATTTATAAGTCCAACACTATTTGTCTTAGGTCAAATTACTATATTTGATATGATTATATCAGTTACTGTATTAATACTTTTTGTTTATATACTATTAAAGCTAGGTTTAAAAGTATATAAAGTTGGTATACTTAATTATTCAAGTGGTAATGTATGGAAAAAATTTGCTAATGCTTTTAAGAAAAATGAATAGAACAGTTATAAAACTGTTCTATTTACATATAGTAAACAAATAATATAATAAAGTATTTTACTTTTTGAAAAAAAGTGATATTATATAATAAAGAAGGGATTGATATGATGGAAGTAGATGTAAGTAAAAAGAAAGAAAAAAAAGTATTAATTGTTATAATAACTATATTGTTATTGGTGGCTATTGGAGCTGGTGTTTATTATTTTGTTGTATATAAAAATAAAGATAATAATGAAGTAGGAAAAGAAGTAGAAAATGTGGAAACAAAATCTCAATATAGATTGAGTAGTAATGGATTAGAACCATTTGATTTATATTTCTTACAACTTGAAAATCAACATGCTAATAAAGTATATAGCCCACTTTCAATTAAATATGCACTTGCAATGTTAAATGAAGGAACGAGTGGTGATACTAAAAAACAAATAACAAGTATTATAGGAGATTATAATACTAAAAAATATACAAATAGTAAAAATATGTCATTTGCAAATGCATTGTTTGTAAAAGATACTTATAAAGATAATATTAAAGAAACATATGTAAATAATTTAAAGACTAAATATAATGCAGAAGTAATATATGATTCTTTTAGTAGTCCATATTATATAAATAATTGGATAAGTAATAATACATTTAATTTAATAAATAATGTATTTGATGATCTATCTGATATAGATTTTGCTTTAGTTAATGCTTTAGCTATAGATATGGAATGGGATAATGTATTACAACCAATATATGGTGATTACGAAATAAATTATCAACATGAAAAATATAATTTTTATATACCATGTTTAAATGAAATTGATAGTGAAATTTCTAGATTAAATTACTTTGAATTAGATTTTAATAATAGTAGCAAAGTAAATTCAGTTAAAATTGGAGCTGTAATAAATAAATATGATATAGTTAATATTTTAGGTGAAGAAAATATTAGAAAAACTGTAAGTGAAGCATATGAAAAATGGAAAGCAGAAAATCCTAATGAATTAATTGATGATTTTGATTTATATTTAGATAATTATATCAATAATATAGATAGACATTATGGAAATGTAAGTTCATCAACGGATTTTGAATTTTTTATTGATGAAGATATAAAAGTTTTTGCAAAAGATTTAAAAGAATATGATGGAACAACATTACAATATATTGGAATAATGCCAAAAGAAGAAAGTTTAGATAATTATATAAATGATTTAACTATTAATGATATTAATTATTTGATAAATAATTTAAAGACAATTGAATTTGACAATTTTAAAGAAGGAGTTATAACTGAGATATCAGGATATATTCCAATGTTTAAATTTGAATATGAATTAAAATTGATGCAAGATTTACAAAAATTAGGTATAACTAATGTTTTTGACGAAAATAAAGCTGATTTATCTAATTTAACTAGTAGTGATGCTTATATAACCGATGCTAAACATAAATCAAATATTGAATTTTCTAATGAAGGTATTAAGGCTTCTTCAGCAACTTTTATTGGCGGTGCTGGAAATATAGTAGGTGGTTTTGATTATATCTATGATGTTCCAGTAGAAAAGATAGATTTAACATTTGATAAACCTTATATGTTCTTAATAAGAGATAAGGAAAGTAATGAAATATGGTTTATGGGTACTGTTTATGAACCATATGAATATATATCAATAACGGAAGAATAAAAAAGTTGTTACTTGTTTGTAACAACTTTCTTTAATTTGGTAGGGGAACAATATTTAATTCCGTTCCCATATTTTTTAGTATTCCACTATATTTTTCATATATTCTTTTATAATCTTTTAAATATGTTTCATCAGTCATTATACTAAATGGTATTACTTGATGTTCAGAGTGATTTGCAGTAGTTATTGGGTTGCCAGTATACTTTGTAAATATTAATTCACCACCTAGATTATCTATCGAAATATCTATATCACCTTCGGGAGTTATAGTTTTAGTTATATCCCAAGTTGCCATAAAACCAACTAATTTATTATAATCATCAGTACCATATTGATTTGATATAAAATTACCTAATGAATAAATTACTAAAGTATCATCAATCCATGTTATTGGTTGTAATACATGAGGATGTGTTCCTATTACAATATCTACTCCTAAATCAGCAAGATAATTAGCTATTTCTTTTTGACTATCATTGGGACTACTTGCGTATTCAACTCCCCAGTGCATTGCAACTATTAAAACATCTACTTTATCACGAAGGGCTTCAACATCTTTTTTTACTTGTTCTTCATCATATACATTTATTAAATAGTCTTTACCACTAGGTACAGGTAAACCATTTGTTGATGTGGTATATGAAAGCATTGAATAAGTAATGTTATTTTTTTCACCAATAATATAATTATTTCTGGATTCTAAACTATCAGCTATACCATTATAAACAATATCGTCTTTATCCTTAAAATAGTTATAAAAATTAAGTACGCCACTTTCTCCTTTATCTAAAGTATGATTAGTTGCAAGAGAAATCATATTAAATCCAGCTTTAATCATGGCATCACCAAACTCTGAAGGAGTACTAAATCTTGGGTATCCACTAGGAGTTCCCCCTGCAAATGGTGTTTCTTGATTATAATAAGCGATATCATATTTAGATACTATATCTTTTATATAGGTTAAAGCTCCATCAAAATTATATATACCACTACCACGATAGCCTTCTTCATAGGCATAGTAAACGGCATTATGTATTAAACCATCCCCAGTTGCAAGCATACTTACTTTGTATACTTCATCTTCTTTAGGTTTTTCTTCTTCATTAACATTACTATTATTTAAGTTAACTTCTTTACTAGTAAATAAATCAATGACTTTATCTTTACCAAGACATATTCCAAAACCTATTCCTATTAAGAAAATAATAGTTAATGATAAAAATACTTTTCTTTTTAATTTTCTTTTTTTTCTTTTTGTCATTTTATTCCTCTGTTAATATTTTATATACTTCTTCTTTACTTAATTTATGTTCTTTTTTAATATAATTAGGAATTAAATGTAAATGAAAATGCTTTATAACTTGGGCTTCTCCATAATTTATCACAAATGTAATTGCATCTTTTCCAAGTTTTTTCATTAATTTAGTTGTTATTTCTCTGGCTTTATCAAATATTTTATTTAATGTTTCATTATCGATATTTATAATATCTTCGTAATGTTTTTTAGGTATAATTAATGTATGACCATCAGCATCAGGATAGGCATCTAAAATAACTATTAAATCATCATCTTCATAAAGGATAAAACTAGGTATTTCCTTTTTAATTATTTTACAAAATAAACAGTCTTTATTCATAACATCACCAATTTAAGTATATCAAAATAATGAAAAAAAGCAACTCATTATAATAATTTAATAAAATCATTTAGACCATATTCTCGATATACATAATATCTTTTAATTTTAAAATAATTAATATTATTTGATTGTTCTTTTCCTATTAATGTGCTTAAACCATAACTATAATATTTTTGGGCTATTTTAATAACAGTAGAATTAAATGATCCACTTGGATAAGCAATAGTATTAATTTCTTTGTTAAGTATTTTTTCTAAAGCTTCTTTACTTTCTTTTAATTCTTTTTCAATCGTTTGTTCATCTTTTTCAGCTAGTTTATAGTGGCTTATTGTATGTGAACCAATTTCTATTAGATTTGATGCATCAACTGTTTTAATCATTTCTTCATTCATATATAAGTTATTACCAATTGATCCAGTTATAACAAATATATTGGCTTTAAAATTATAAGTTTGTAGTATTGGAAAGGCATTAGTGTATACATCAACATAGGCATCATCAAATGTTATTATTATTGGTTTTTCAAATGCATAAGCATAATCTATTTCACTTACAAATATTGGAGTATAATTATTGTCTTTTAAATATGCCATTTGTTTAGCAAATTCACTAGGTTTTACAAATAATGTCGCTGCTCCCCATGTGTTATCCAAAACTCCATGGTATAATAAAACAGGTATTTTTTGATTATTAACATTACCTAATTTAACTAAAATATTTAGATTATATTTTTCCTTTAATTCATTTAAGTAATTTAATATTTTATTATCTTTACATATATAATAGTTATTATTAAAGTAATAATCTTTTTTATTATTTAAAAGATAATCAATATCTTTTAGTAAATCATTTAAATAATTCAAGTAGTTTTTTCTTTTATCAATTTCATTATTGATATTTTTTATAAATTCTTTATTATTATATATATTAATTATTTTTTCTTTATTATTATTGTTTATTAGCAATGTTTCTAAATAAGTGTTATTAAAATTGTCTAAATAATTTATACTATAATTGTTAATTTCTATATTTATTTTTTCTTTTAGTTCTTCTAAATTGTTTATATTAATCTGCCAATCACTTATTGCTTTATTTTTCTCTTCTTCAATTTTTATATTATTAAAAAATTCTTTTATTTTATTATCGTTATTTATTTTTAAAGTAATTTGATAATCTATTGCTGATGTGATATCTTTATTTTTATAAAGAATAAAGATAGTTGCTATAATAAGTCCTAAAATAATAACAATAATAAGTAATTTTTTAAGCATTTTATCAACCCTTTATATTAAATATTATATCAGCGTTAGTGTACATTTGTCTAGATAATGCATATATTTAATTAGGAAGGTGATTTACATGTCTAGTTTTAAAGAAATAGTAACAAAAGCAGTTATTGGTAAAGCTAAAAAAACAACTACTAATAGTTTTTATTTAACTCCAGAAGAAACTCCTAATACTGTGTTAGGATGTTGGGTTATAAATAATAAGTTTAGTGGTTCTAAATCAAATAATGGAGCTTGTGTAGTAAATGGTTCTTTTGATGTTAATGTTTGGTACTCTTATGATGCCGACAAGAAAACGGCAGTTACAACTCAAAACTTTAATTATACTGATACTTTAAAAGTTCCCCTAAAGGAAAATTATAATTTAAGTGATGCTAGTGAAATTATAGTAAGATGTTTAAAACAACCAACTGTTACTGATGTAAAAATTGATAATGGTAATGTATTACTTGATATTGAAAAAGAATTGGGAGTAGAAATAGTAGGAGATACTAAAGTTAAAGTAAGTGTTGAAGATGAATATGATGATTATGATGAAATAGTAGATGATGAAGATATTGAAGTTAATGATAATTATTTAGAAGATTCTTCTGAAAACTAAAAAAAGTGCGTTGGCACTTTTTATTTTTCATTTTCAATATTTATTAATTCTTCAGAAATACAATTTTTGAGTGCATAACCAATATTAAGTTTTATTTTCTTTTTTAATAATTCAATTACATTTATTTTTATTAACTCTATCCTTTTAAATTAATTTTACAATATATAAAATGTAAATAAAAAACACCTCTCTATTGTTATTTAAATCCTAAATAATTAGCAATTTCTTTTTGTGTAATATTTTTACAATCTCTTATCCATTGTATTCTTTCGGTATAATACATAAAATCACCAATTTTCTTATAGCATTATTTACAACTGATGTGTTGACTAATGAACACATTCGTTGTAAAATTTTAATGTATCTCACATTTTTCAGCAAAAATGAGCCAGCCTAGGTTGTACCTAGGCTGGCTCGGTATCGTGTGTGTTGTGTAATAATCAATATTTCAAAATTTTTTTAATTTTTTCTCTAGTAATATTTTTGTTGTCAAAGTCTATATTAAATTTTCTGTTAAGATATAATATTTCTGGTTTATAATTAATTAATCTATAAAGATTTCCTGCATCATGTGTACATTGAAATTCTTTAATTCTTTCTAATATTTTTTTAAGTGAATATTTGTTATTTGTTTCTAATTCCAATATTCTTACTATTAATAGTGCTATAAAACAAATAAGAAAGTGTGAATCTATATGATCTTCTAATCTTACATTAATGGGTCTAGCATCGAATTCTGATTTGGTAATTTTAAAGCTTTCTTCTATTTTAGAAAGGCCTTTATAAATGTTTCTTAATTCCAAATCACTTAAATGTTCTTCTGA
>CALVIZ010000022.1 GCA_944331865.1 uncultured Bacilli bacterium
TAGTGGACTAAATAAAGAAACAACATATACAATAAAAGTATATGTAAAAGATACAAATGGGATAGATTCAAGTGTATATACAATAAATGTTGAAACAGAAAATACAGTATTACTTGCAAATTATATAAAAAATACTTTATATCAAGGCGATGGAGTAAATGGACTATATTATCATGATGGCAAAGGTAGTTATATTAATGCAGATCAAGAAGCTGAAGATAATTCATATAGATATGCTGGAGCCGATCCAAATAATTATATATGTTTTGGAAGTAATGCCGAAACATGTCCATATGAATATTTATATAGAATAATTGGATTATTTGATGATGATAATGATGGCGTATATAATGTTAAATTAATAAAAGCTGATTTTACAACAACTGCAATGTTAGGAGAGAATGGCGAATTTGATCAAAATTTTTCATATCCTAATAATAGTTATCTTGGCGTCATGGAAACAATAGCCCATTATGCATGGAATAGTAATAACAATAATTCTTCTGAAAGTCTTACTCCAAATTATATTCCCATACCCATAAACTTTGGTTCAAATGACTGGACAACATCCCAACTTAATACAATTAATTTAAATACTAATTATTGGAATTATTTAGGGGAATATTGGCAAAATAAAATAATAGAAACAACATGGCACCTTGGTGCTTTAGAAGAAATTAATCAAGATGAATTAAAAAACTTAATAAATAAAGTTAAAACAGCTTATAAAGAAGAAAGAGAAAACATAGGATTCGGAAACAATCCAACAGAATATAGTGATGAAATTGGATTAATATATATAAGTGACTTTGGTTATGCCACATCTCCTGAAGCATGGACAATAATGATAGGACTTTATGATATATCAATATTAGAGAGCAATTGGCTTTATATGGGAAGAATAAGAGAATGGACAATTAATTCAATTCTTGAAGAAGGATGTGTAGTAGCTTTATGTTATTCTAGTGTTTGTGCATTACCAGCGAATAATGCAGGGGCGAGTCCTGTTAGGCCGGTCTTTTATCTAAATTCCAATGTTCAATATGTCAGTGGATCTGGGACTTTTTCTGACCCAATTCGCATAAATTAAAAAGCTAATCAATAATGATTGGCTTATTTTTTAATTCATATTGATAAGTATTAGTATTATTTATTAAATCATAAATAATACTTGCTTTAATTTCATATTTATATTGTATAGAATCTTTATTAACGTTGGTTGATATTTTTAAATTATCTTTAATTTTATTTAAGTATTTTTTCCCTTTTTTATTAAACCCTAATATTTTAATATATTCTAAATCTTGATTATCACTTTTTAGAAAATTAAGTAAAATATGGATAAACATTCTATTAATTTTATTATAAGTATATCTTTTAGTTTTAATATATGTTATAAAATCCTCAATATTATTAGATTTATTAATAAACTCTTTTAAGCGATATTCAATACCTTCATCTACATCTAAATAGTTATTTAAATATAGATCAGTATTAATTTTATATTTTAGTAATTTAAAATAATTATTATAGTTAATATTATTAATAAAATCTTTTATATTAATAGGAATATATTTAGAAATATCTTCATTATTCTTAATTTTTTCACGAATATTAGTTGCACTTACAATATAATCATTACTAATTTTATCATGATAATCACTAGTTCTTTTAATGCAAATTGGCTCAATATTATAATTATTTTTAATAATAGCCTTAACATAAGAAATACCAAGTAAATCATTTGGAGTAAAGTCAAAATTAATATTTAAAGCTTTGGCTAAAGCAGTAGGATAATTAATACCTTTATCTAAATAAATTTTTATTTTTTCATCAAAATCTTTATTAAGTTGTTTATTAGCAATTTCTTTAATCAAATCGATATTATTGGATTCACTACCAAATATTATTTTATTTACATTAAAGTTATTTAATATTTTTAAAGAATATTTAGCAAAAGTATCAGCAGATTGTGTACCAAAAATAACTGGTAATTCTAACACTATATCAATATTATTAGCAAGAGCTATTTTGGTTTTTGCTTCTTTAGATAATATTGATATTTCACCACGTTCTAAAAAGTATCCGTTTAAGACTAAAATAATTAAAGAATCAGGGTAAAGTTCTTTAATTTTATTTATATGATACAAGTGTCCATTATGAAAAGGATTATATTCGCAAATTATTCCTATTGTTTCCATAAGTCACCAATAACATAATAAGTTCCATTCATAGTAGCCACCAAATTATTTTTATCATCAGTTATATCACAACTTAAAACGCATGTAGTATTTCCCATTTTTATTACTTTACTAGTAGCTAGTAAATATTTACCAACACCAGGTTTTAAATAATTAATATTTGCATTCAAGGTAACAACATTTTTTCCAAGTTTATGACACATTACTCCCATAGTTGTATCACCTAAAGAAAATGTAAGTCCACCATGTACAATATTATATGGATTTAATGAGTTTTTTGTAATATTTAATTTAACTTTACAAATATCATTATCAGATTCTAATATTTCAATATTATTGTAATTTAAAAATCCATTTTCATTTAAATCCATATTATCACATCCAAAGTCATTATAACATTATTTAAAGTATTTGTCGAATTCTGTCAAAGTTATTGCAAATAAAAAAATAACAATTATAATAGAAAACTGTTACCTGTATTGGTAAGGCATCGTGTTATCCAACTTTCTCCTTCTTTGGGGGTTAAAAAAGTAATCCTTTTAAGGAGTGTGGTAATGCAATGAACGAAGATGTTTTCCTTCAAGTAATTATAATTTTAGTTATCATCATTTATGGTGGTAGCCAAAAAAAAGACGCCAACAAATAATGTAGCGTCGAAACCCATTCGATGCTACCCAATATGGGTAACACTTACATATATAATATACCAAAATTTATTAAATATTACAATTGTTTTTTAATGTTTTTTTCTATATAATATTCTTAGGTGGTTTAATGATTATAGTAATTGTAGGACCAACTGGGGTTGGTAAAACAAAATTAAGTATAGAACTTGCCAAATATTATAAGGCATCAATAATTAATGCTGATGCCGTTCAAATATATAAAGGACTTGATATAGGTAGTGCTAAAATTACAGAAGATGAAAAAGAGGGAATAAAGCATTATTTACTTGATATAAAAAATTTAGATGAAGAATATAGTGTATGTGATTATCAAAGGGATGCTAGAAGAATAATTAATGATAATCTAAATCAAAACATTATTTTTTGTGGTGGAACGGGTTTATATATAAGTGCAGCATTAATGGATTATCGTTTTTATGAAGACGACCTTAATTTAACATATGATGAATATAGTAATGAAGAATTATATGAATTAGTATTAAAGAAAGATAATAATAGTAAAATAGATAAAAAAAATCGAATAAGGATGATAAGATTTTTAAATAAAAAAAATATAGAGCTAGTTGAACCAAAATTATTATATAAAAATGTTATATTTATAGGACTTACTACAAGTAGAGATAAATTATATGAAGTAATTAATAAAAGAGTAGATAAAATGTTTAATGATGGGCTAATAGATGAAGTAAAAAAATTATACAAAGATAATAAAGATTCTAAAATTTTAAATAGAGCAATAGGATATAAAGAAGTAATAAAATATTTAAAGCAAGAAATAAGTTTAGAAGAAACAAAAGAATTAATTAAGAAAAATTCTAGACATTATGCCAAAAGACAATATACATGGTTTAATAATAAAATGGATATAAAATGGTTTAATGTAAATTATGATAATTTTTTAGAAACTATAAATGAAATAAAAAGATATATAAATGGTTGTAATAAATAGAAATATATGATATAAATATAAAAGTGGTGAATATTATGAATATGAAAAAAAAGGGGACATTATTAATATTATTAAGTTTATTTTTAATATTTACAAGTTTAGTATTTTTTATAATAGGTTGTAATTCAGATACTTTAGTAAGTGATACAAATAGAAGAGTTGCATTAACAATATTAATATTAAGTGGCATACTTTTAATATATAGTATATTTATACTGATAAGATATAAGCATCGTAGAGGATATAAAAAAGGAAGAGTAATATTATTTACAATATTAGTAAGTATATACATAGTAGGTTGTTCTTCATTTTTATTTATATTATATGGACCATTTGATAATTTTAAGACATGGTTAATTACAACAGCAATGTCTACGATGAATCATCAATATTATTGTAAGTGGTTTTATAATAGTGATGAAATAAATAAAGTATTAACAAGTAATTCTGTAGGTAGAAGTGAAAGTGATACAGATCCTAATTTAATAACTTTTGAAGAAGAAGAAAAATATGCTAATGACTATGAAAAAGCCGTATTACAAAGAGCAGAAGATGCGCTATATAAAGTAATTACTTTTGAAGTAAATGGTTGTGATGCTTACCTTGCAGTTATATATGATGCTAGCAAAATAAGAGTAGGTGTAAGTAAAAATATTGGCAGAAGTGGTCAATATATATATGATATGGCACGGGAACAAGGAGCAATATTAGCAATTAATGGCGGTGGATTTTATGATCCAAATTACAATGGTAATGGAGCAAATCCGATTGGTGTAACAATAGCTGATGGAAAGATAATTACCGATGAGCCATATGATTCAATGAATGGTGGAATAATAGGTTTTGATTTAGAGAATCGTTTAGTATTACTTCGTGATGCATCTGCCAAAGATGCCATAAGTTATGGTTTAAGAGATGCTGTAACAATGGGGCCGTTTTTAATAGTTAATGGTACGATGGCTGATATCAAAGGCAATGGCGGCTGGGGTTATGGAGCAAGAACTGCTATTGGTCAAAGAAAAGATGGCATAGTACTAATGTTAGTAGTTGATTCAAATGAATTTAGAACTAAGGGAGCATCAATCAAAGACTTAGCAGAGATTATGCAAAAATATGGAGCTGTTAATGCTGCTAATTTAGATGGGGGAACATCCAGTGCTTTAGTAATAAATAATAAACTTATTAATGATCCAATTAATTCAGCTTTACAACACAAAACTCGTGGAATTCCGACGATATTTAAAGTAGTAGATTAAAAAACCTCATTTCTTTGTCCAAGAAATGTTTTTTTTATATTAGTGGGTTTTAATTAAATTCTAAATAATAAAGGGGATTAAAATTGTGTTCTTCAACGACAACTTCACCTTTATCAACTTCTTCCATAGCTTCTGTTGAAACCAAGAAATATTTATGCCATAAGTAATCTTTGTCGGCATATTCTGGTTGATTAGGGTCAGGTGTTGGATCATCCCAAGTTAAATCCATATGTACCCAATTACCATCATAATATAAAGCATTCCATATATGCCCAGCAGAACTTTCAGTTATTTCTTGTGGCGTAGTCGCAATTTTATAATTATTAAATCCAAGTTTAGTTAAAAATATTGCCATTAAATCAGTATAACCATTACAAGTTGCATAACCTTGAAATAATGGCCCATAAGCGGTATTTGATTCATAAGGACTTTCATCAGAGTCATTTCTTGCCACATCATATTTAGTATTATTTATTATATAATCATGAATAGTAAGTAGTTTATCATAATCATCCATATCATCAGTAATAATTTCTCTTATAATTTCATCAACTCTTTCATCTATTAATTTAATTTTTTCATCATCATATAAATAAGTGATATTTAAAGTTATTTCCCCATTATCATTAATTAAAGTTCTAACATTAGTAAAACTATTAAAAGGATGAACATAATTATTTAAATGGGTAAGAATTAATTCATCACCACTAATCGTAGAAATATCTGAAATACATCTAATATATTCGTTAGGACAATAAAAAGTAAATTCATCCCAACCACTATTAATAACTGAATAATAAATATTTAATAAATCTTGATAACTATAAGGCTCATAGTCATCACTTCTTTGAACAAATAAATAATCAATATCTTTTTTATATTCATTGCTTTCTTTAGCAACAACTTTAGGAACATCACTAACAAAACTTGCTAAGGTATCAGTAATTGGCTCAATAAATAAAAAAGTAAGTAATAATAAAACTATACTAAAAATTATGACAAATGTATTTTTCATGATATCACCTATAATAATAATAGCAAAAAAAAATAAAGTAAACAATTGTTACTTCATATTTTTTACTTTTTGTGTCAATCTAGCTTTTTCACGATCAGCAGTATTATTCTTAATTAAACCTTTGCTAACAGCTTTATCTGTATATTTTTGAATGTCTTTAAGTAATTTGTTAGCTTCTTCTTTATTATCAGCAGCAATAGCTTTTTCACAATTTTTAATTAAATTATGAACACGCATTTTAAGTTCATGATTATTATCAGTTTTTTTAGCTATCACTTTAATTGCTTTTTTAGAACTTTTAATATTTGCCATATTCTGCTCCCTTCTTTGTTTTCTCATTAATTTTAACAAATATTTAGCAAATTAGCAAGTATTTTAGTAGTTATTATTAAAATTTTAAAAAAAGTTAAATATTACCCATCGTTCGACATAATATATAGAATATTTATAGTATGATATAGTAGGGATGATTATGAAAGCAAAATTTAAAGGACGTAAAAAATTACAAATATGGGGATTAAAATTATTTATAGTAATAATTGTATTAATAACATCATTTTTAATTACATTTAAGTATTTATTTGAAAAAATAGATATTGAAATGAATAATAATACCTATTTAAATTATTTAGTAAATTCATCTTTTGGCTATTATAATCTTGCTGATATAACTAGTTTATCTAGTACAGAATTTTTATTAAAATATTCATTTGGCATAAAAGAATTTAATAGTGGTATAAAAGATATAGATTTAAGCGTTCCAGTAAATTCAGAAATAGAAGATGAAGAAAAAACTAATGATGAACCAATAGTATATATATATAATTCACATCAAACTGAAGGCTATGTATCTAATTTAGCTGATGCCTTTAACATAAATAACACAGTATATATTGGCAGTTTTATTTTAAAAGAGTATTTAGAAGATTTAGGAATACCTACGATAGTTGAAGAAAATAGTATTGTGGATATTTTAAATACCAATGGGTGGAAATATAATAGTAGTTATAAAGCTAGTAGAATATTATTAGAAGAAGCCAAAAAAGAAAATCCTAGTTTAAAGTTTTTTATAGATTTACATAGGGATTCAGGAAGTTATGAAAGAACAACAACAGAAATAGATGGAAATAAATATGCCAAAATAATGTTTGTAGTTGGTTTAAAGCATGATAACTACCAACCGAATTTAGATTTAGCTAATACATTAAATGATAAATTAAAAGCGATAGATGCCAGTTTAACTAGAGGAGTATTAAAAAAAGATGGCGCTGGGGCTAATGGAATTTATAATCAAGACTTTGATCCCAACACAATTCTTATTGAAGTCGGAGGGCAATATAATTATATAGAAGAAGTAAATAATATATTAAAAGTATTTGCTAATGTTTTATATGATTATTTAAAAGGTGAAGAATGAAAAAGAAAAAAAATTGGTTTTTAAGACTATTAACTATTTTATTTATAATATATATTGGATTATATATAGCATCAATAAGTGGTTATTATGAAAGCAAATTAGCTAACAAAGTAGCCTTAACAGATGAAGCCATAAAACAATTTGAACAAGATGTATTAGATGGAAAAGTAGTAGATGTTGAAGACTATATTATTGAAGAAAAAGTTGATTATAGCAACAAATTTAGTAATACAGGTGAAAAGTTAGGTACATCAGTGCAAAAAATATTAACTGAAGGAATAAGTGGAGTTTGGGAAGCGATAAAAGTTTTATTTTTTTAAAAGATATTGTATAATATTTGCAGGTGTTAAAAATGCAAGATATAAAAATTAGAAATTTTTCAATTATAGCTCATATAGATCATGGTAAAAGTACTTTAGCAGATCGTTTACTCGAACTTACTGATGCAGTATCTAAAAGGGAAATGAAAGATCAACTTTTAGATAGCATGGATTTAGAAAGAGAACGAGGAATAACAATTAAACTTAATGCTGTAAAATTAAACTATAAAGGATATACTATAAATTTAATAGATACTCCTGGACATGTAGATTTTTCATATGAAGTATCTAGAAGTCTTGCTGCTTGTGAAGGGGCAGTATTAGTAGTAGATGCAGCACAAGGAATTGAAGCCCAAACTTTAGCCAATTTATATTTAGCTCTTGAAAATGATTTAACTATTATACCAGTTATTAACAAAATAGATTTGCCAAATGCCAATATACCAAAGGTAAAGCAAGAATTAATTGAAGTTTTAGGTTTTAAAGAAGAAGACATAATTTTATGTAGTGCTAAAACTGGTGAAGGTGTTGAAAAAATATTAGATGCTGTAATAGAAAAAATCAATCCCCCACAAGTGAATATTCAAAGTAAAACTAGAGCTTTAATATTTGATTCCCATTTTGATTCTTATCGAGGAGTAATATTATTAGTTAAAGTAGTTGATGGAACTATTAAAATAGGTGATAAGATTAAAATGTTAGCCAGCAAAAGTATTTTTGAAGTAGTAGAATTAGGAGTATATACTCCAAAAGAAGAAAAATATCAAGAACTAAGTAGTGGTGAAGTAGGATATATTGCTGCAGCAATAAAAGATATAAGTAGCATATCAGTAGGTGATACAATTACTGTAGTAAATAATGAAAGTGATATTCCTCTTGCAGGTTATAAAGAAATGAAACCAATGGTCTTTTCAGGCATATTTCCAACTGAATCAAATAAGTATGAAGAATTAAAAGAAGCATTAGAAAAATTAAAACTTAACGATGCAGCACTAAAATTTGAGCCCGAAACCAGTATTGCTTTAGGTTTTGGTTTTCGTATTGGATTTTTAGGTTTATTACACATGGATGTAATAACGACCAGAATAGAAAGAGAATTTAATATAGGTATAATTGTTACAAGTCCAAGTGTTGTTTATAGAGTTTATTTAACTGATGGATCTTTAATTGAAATAGATTCTCCAAATAAAATGCCAGATAAAGCAAAAATTGAAAAGATAGAAGAACCATACATTTATACTAACATTATATCTCCAACAGAATTTACTGGTCCAATAATGGAATTATGTCAAAACAAAAGAGGAATATATAAAAGTATAGAGTATATTGATGCCCGAGTAAATATTCATTATGAAATACCATTATCAGAAATAGTATATGATTTTTATGATAAATTAAAAAGCACAACAAAAGGTTATGCATCATTCGATTATGAACTTTGTGGATATAAAGAAAGCAATTTAGTAAAAATGGATATTTTACTAAATGGTGAAATAGTAGATGCTTTTAGTGTTATAGTCCATAAAGATTTTGCATATACAAAAGGAAAAGCAATAGTAGAAAAATTAAGAAAATTAATACCCCGTCAGATGTTTCAAATTCCGATTCAAGCCAGCATTGGTTCAAAAATCATAGCTCGAGAAAACATAAGTGCAATGCGAAAAAATGTCTTAGCCAAATGTTATGGTGGGGATGTATCTCGGAAAAGAAAATTATTAGAAAAACAAAAAGAAGGTAAAAAAAGAATGAAAATGGTAGGTTCAGTTGAAATACCACAAGAGGCCTTCCTTGCAGTATTAGGAGATGAATAAGAATGACTAGAGTAATGGAAAATATTAGAGTAATGTTTAAATCGGAAATTGAACAAAATGAATTTATAAGTTTATGTAGTTTGGAATTTAGTTTAACATTAGTAACCTTAAGTAATTTATTAGGTATGACTGAAGAAGAGGTTTATAAAAGAGTTGTTGATAGAAATCCCAAATATAATAATAGTATGCAATTCCAAATTGCCTATTCTGATGAAGACCAAGAATTAGCTAAACAAAAGTTTATGCAATATTTTTATAAAATTTGTATTGCATATTCAAAAAAAGATATTGAAGAATATAAACGATTATTAAGAAAAATTAAAGATGCAGATTTTTTTGAAATGTTAGCTAATAAAAAAGATTTTTATACAGATGAAGAAATAATAAGAATAGTAAAATATAAACGAAGTAATCATCAAATATCAGAACTTTGCAATATAGCAGATTCGAATTATCGAAGAAGAATATCTAAATTATTAGAAAAATATCCAAAATTACAATCAAAATATCAAGCTTTAGCAGATAACTTTTACAACACATATAATGGCAGGAGAAAAAATGGTTAAATCTGTATATATTCATATTCCATTTTGTAAAAATATTTGTACCTATTGTGATTTTTGCAAATTTCTATATAATGAAAAATGGGTTGGAGCATATCTTACTGCATTAAAAAGAGAAGTTAAAGATCGGTACATGGATGATGAAATCAAAACAATATATATTGGTGGTGGAACTCCCTCAGCATTAAGTATAGATGAAATAAAAAGATTAATGGAAATTGTAAAAATATTTAAAAAAACAGATTTAATTGAATTTACATATGAATGCAATTTAAGTGATATAAATGAAAATTTATTAGAAGTATTAAAAGAAAACAATGTTAATAGATTAAGTATTGGAATAGAGTCATTTAATAAAAAAAATTTATTATTTATGGAAAGAACAGCTGATTATAAAGATGCTAAAAATAAGATAAAATTATGTAAAGATTATGGATTTAACAATATAAACATTGATTTAATGTATGCTATACCGGGAGAAACATTAAAAGATTTAAAAAAGGATTTAGATTTATTTATGAGTTTAAATCCCACACATATCAGTACATACAGTTTAATTTTAGAAGAACATACTAAATTAGCAAGTATTGATACTCAATTAATCAAAGAAGAATTAGATTATGAAATGTATAAATTAATTGAAAAAAAATTAAAAAGTGCAAATCATTATGAATTAAGTAATTTTGCCATTAAAGGATACGAATCAAAACACAATTTAGTATATTGGGATAACAATGAATATTATGGATTTGGATTAGGTGCTGCTGGTTATATAGATGACATAAGATATGAAAATACGAAGAATTTAAAAGAATATTTATTGGGTAATTATGTTAAAAATCAAGAAATATTAAGTAAAAAAGATAAAATGGATTATGAAATTATGTTAGGATTAAGAAAACTAGAAGGAATAAACATCCAAAAATTTAAAGAAAAATTTAATGAAGATATAGAACAAGTTTATAATTTAAAAGATTTATATAAGAACAAAGATTTAATAAAAAAGAAAGGATATATTTATATAAATCCTACTAAATTATATATAATGAATGAAATATTAATAAAAATAATATAAAAAATAAAAAAATAGCCATTCTATTACTAGGTGGTAATAAATGCTAGAAGATTTAGAAATACTTAATGGGATAATTTCCCCGGAGTTTGACATATACAACAATATTTACTCTGTTAGTATCTTAGAAGATGTAGATGAATTAGTAATAAATTATAAAGTTAGTGATGGATATGTAGTAAATATAATAGATAATAACAATTTAGTTCCTGGAGAAAATGAAGTATATATTCAAGTAATTAAAGAAAATGAGATTAATACTTATACATTACTAGTAAATAAAGAAGAAACAGAAGATGTAGCAGATTTAGAATATTTATTAGAACCATTAGAAGTAAAAGAAGAACTTCCTACTTATGTAGCTCCTTTAATTGGTGGTTCATGTTTATTTTTAATATTTATATTCTTTCTAATAATATTTCGAAAAAGAAAAATAAAATAAAAACGACGAGATAAATTTCATCTCGTCTTTTATATCATCAAAGCTTATTGCTTTGATATTATTATTTTATGTAATAAAGATAAAAATATACATAAAAAAAGTTTTATTAATTAGCTTTTTTGTTTTTATTTATAGTTCTTGCTTCTCTAGCACTTATGATAACTTTTTCTCCATTAATAGTTTTCTTTTGTAAATTTGGTTTTTGTTTCATTTTAGTTGCATTTAAAGCATGAGATCTTCTATTTCCTGTTAAAGGTTTTTTAGTAGTTACTTTTGTAGCCATAATCTGCCTCCTTTTTTCTACTTCAAAATTTTATCATTATATTTTAGGTTTGTCAATCAATTAAAGAAAATTTCGCAATTTGCTAGTTTTTTATAACTATTTTTTAATTTTTTCCTTTTAATACTATTAAATAACAAGTCATAAATTATTTCCCAAACAACAACCCAACCAGCTATTAAAAAAAGTTCACTTAAAAAACTAATTAATTTTTCTGATATTAAGATAAATATAACTCCTAAAATAAGTAAAATAAAATGTATATAATCATCAAACTTATCAATAAAACTATGTTTATTAAATTTATCTAAATAATAGTTATGAATAGTATTAGTTATTAATTCTTGTTCATTTTTATTAAAAGACTTATTAAAGTTAATAATTATTTTTTCAACATGAAGGAATTTTAACTGATTTAATAGATATTCATCAAAAGTATCATTTAATAATTTATTATTATAAACATTTATTAAATCATTAATATTAGGGGTATCTATATTAATCATATTATCACCATAATAAATTATAACACAAAATTTATTTACGCCGAAATAATTTTGCTATATAATAATTAATGAGGTAAAAAAATGTATGTTCCACTAAAAATAACAACAGACTATAGTATTTTAAAAAGCTTAATTAAAATAGATGATTTAATTACTTTTTTAAATGAAAAAAAGATATCTAGTTGTGGAATATGTGATGAAAATCTTTATGGCTCATTTGAATTTTATAATAAATGTTTAAAAAATAATATTAAACCAATAATAGGATTAAGCATAAAATTAAATAATAATTTCTTATATTTATATGCAATTAACTATCAAGGATATAAAAATTTATTAAAAATAAATACAATAAAAGAAACTAGAGAAATTACCATTGAAGACTTATTAAAATATAAAGATAATATATTAATAATAATTCCTTATAAAAGTATAGATTTATTTAAAGTTTTAAGTTTTTATAATTATGTATATTTAGGTTATAGTAATTTATATGAAAAAAATAATAGTTTATTATTAAGTAATAACATAGTATATATTAAAGATTTAAGAGCATTAAAAGAAGAAGACACTAAATATTTAAAATATTTAAGTTTATTAAACAAAGAAGAAATAGATAATGAATATTTTTATGAAGATAATATAAATGATACCGGAAAAATTTCAGAAATAGTTAATTTAATAGATATAAAAATACCTAGTGGTAATAAATATATTCCTAAATATACCAATGATTCAGCCAAGTTTTTAGAAGATTTAGCTTATAAAGGATTAAATAAGAGATTAAAAGGAAAAATAACAACAACATACAAAAATCGATTAGATTATGAACTAGCAATTATTAAAAAAATGGGTTTTGTCGATTATTTTTTAATAGTATATGATTATGTATTATATGCCAAAAAGAATTCTATACTAGTTGGCCCAGGCAGAGGTTCAGCTGCAGGATCATTAATAAGTTTTGTATTAGGTATAATTGATATAGATCCTCTTAAATATAATTTGCTATTTGAAAGATTTTTAAATCCTGAAAGAATAACTATGCCAGATATTGACATAGATTTTGATGCTACCAAAAGAGATGTAGTAATAAATTATGTTAAAGAAAAATATGGTCAAGACAAAGTAGCATTAGGAATAACATTTAACACATTAAAAAGCAAACTCGTTTTAAGAGAAGTAGGTAAGATTTTAAAAATAGATAGTCATTTAATTGATAAATTTGTTGGAGAAATAAATACTAATTTAAATTTAATGAATAATTTAAAAAATGAAAAAGTAAAAAAATATTTAAATAATTATCATGAATTACAAGAACTATATAAAATATCATTAAAACTAGAAGGATTAAAGAAAAACATATCAACTCATGCTGCGGGAGTTGTAATATCAAGTATAACATTAGATGAAGTTATTCCTATTCACTATAATAACCAAGAACTTATAACTGGAATAACTATGGAATATTTAGAAGACATAGGATTATTAAAAATGGATTTTTTAGGGCTTAAAAATTTAACAACAATAGCCAATATATTAAAACTCATTAATAAGCCTAATTTAAATGATATTGATTTAGAGAAAAAAGAAGTCTACAAAATGTTTTGTGCTGGTAAAACTGAAGGTATATTTCAATTAGAAACCAAAATGATGCAAGATTTATGTATGAAATTAAAGCCAAATTGTTTTAATGATTTAATAGCATTAATAGCATTAGGAAGACCAGGACCTAAAGACCAAGCAAATAGTTATATAAAAAGAAAAAATAATGAAGAAGCAATAACTTACTTACATCCAGATTTAGAACCAATATTAAAAGAAACATATGGTATAATTATATATCAAGAACAAATTATGGCGATATTAAGAAAATTTGCTAATTATACTTTAGCCCAAGCTGATATTGTAAGAAGAGCGATATCTAAGAAAAAAGAAGAAATCCTAATAAGTGAAGAAAATAAATTTATTGAACTTACTAAAAATAATGGATATGAAGAAAACTTAGCAAAAGAAATATTTAATTTAATAGTTAAGTTTGCCAGTTATGGTTTTAATAAATCACATTCAGTAGCTTATGCTTTAATATGTTATCAAATGGGTTATTTAAAATGTTTTTATTCGCAATATTTTATTGTTAATTTATTAAATGAATCAACTAATAATATTAAAAATACTTATTATTTAAATTATTTAAAAAATAAAAATATAAAATTATATAAACCAAGCATTAATAATCCAAATAATAATTATTTTATTGATGAAAGCAAATTAATATTACCATTATGGATAATAAAAAATATAAGTAAAGAGATAAGCAATCAAATAATAGCTAATCGAAAAAGTGGATATATAGATATATTTGACTTTGCTTATAAGAACAAAGAGTTTTTAACTAAAGGATTACTTGAAATACTAATAAGAGCTGGAGCTTTAGATGATTTTAAAATAAATCATAAAACATTAATTATGGCAATAGATAGAATATTTAATTATTTAGAATTAGCAAGTGATGATTTTATAATAGAAAAACCATTGTTAGTAGAATATAAAGAATATGAAAGTAGTATCTTGATGAATGATGAAATTAACAGTTATGGATTTTTTATAACCAATCATCCAGCTAGTAAATATATGGGAAAATATCTAAAAATTGCTAATATAAACAAATATTTATTTAAAAATATAATAAGTGTTGTACTAATAGATAAAATAAAAGTAATTAAAACTAAAAAAGGAACAGAAATGGCTTTTTTAGAAGGTAGTGATGAAACGGGAGTATGTGAATTTATATTATTTCCTGAAGTATATAAAAAATACAATGATTTACATGAAAAAGAATTAATAATGTTAAATGGTAAAGTAGAAAAGAGGTTTGACAAAACCAAGATTATAGTTAATAATATAAAAAGAGTGGGTGGTTTAAATGAATGAAGAATTAAAGAGATTTTTTAATAGTATTAATTTTTCAAGTGAAGGATTTGAAACTGCTTATTTAGATAAAGTAGTATTAAAAAAACAAGAAGAAAGATTTATAGTATATATAAAAAATAAAGAAGTAATTGATGTAAATACCATTAATCAATTATTTTTATGTGCCAGTAATGGAATTAATGGTGAAAAAAAATGTGATATTAATTTAATATATGAAAATGTATCTTTTGAAGATATAAAAAAATATTTAGATTATTTTATAGATGAAATAATAATAAAAAGACCATCATTAATAGGAATAAAAAACAGTGATATAGAAATAAGTGATAATGTAATATATTTTCAAGTATTAAGTGAATTTGAAAAGAGTGGTTTACTAAGTGAAAGTCAATTTTTAATAAATAATTTAAAGAGATATGGCTTAGGGGATTTATTAATAGATATTGTAATAAGAGAGGATTTAAGGGAAAATATTCGAGAAGAAATAAAACATGATAAAGATACAATTATTAAAGAAGAAGAATCTCCAGTGATAATGGGTAAACACATAGATGGAGAAGTAACCAAACTTAACAATATCCTAGGAGAAACTAGAAATATAATAATAGAAGTGTACATATTCCAAAAAGAAGTAGTTGAAAGAGCGGGCAAAAAAGGTCCAATATTTATAGCTAATCTTAAAGTCAGTGATAAAACAGATAGTTATTTAATGAAAATAGTTAAATTTAATGAAGAAGAATTTAGTACAATTAATAAAAAATTAGACAAAGGAATTTGGATAAGAGTACATGGAAATATGGAAATGGATTCTTATTTAAAGCAAATGGTTATCAATGCAAAGAATATTGAGATTATACCTAGCAAAGATATAAAAGTAAAAGATGAAGCAGAAGAAAAAAGAGTAGAATTACATGCTCATACAATGATGAGTGCCATGGATGGTGTAATTGATGCTTCAGCTTTAGTAAAATTTGCAGCCAAGTTAGGCCATAAAGCGGTAGCTATAACTGATCACAATTGTTTACAAGCTTATCCTGATGTTTATAATGCAGTAAGTAAACTAAACAAAGGAAAAGAAGACAAAGACAAATTTAAAGCATTGTATGGAGCAGAAGTAAATGTAGTAGATATTGAAGCCAATATTGTATTTAATAATCAAGAATATGATTTGTTTGATCAAGAATATATTGTATTTGATACAGAAACCACAGGATTAAATAGTGGAAAAGATCAAATGATAGAAATAGGGGCAGTAAAGGTTAAAAATGATGAAATAATCGATGTATTTGATGAACTCATAGCTTGTCCTGAACCATTACCCAAAATAATAACAGAACTTACTAATATAACTGATGAAATGTTAGAAGGCAAAGATAGTGAAGAAGAAGTAACAAAAAGATTTTTAGCTTTTGTTAAAGATTTACCTATGGTTGCTCATAATGCTCAATTTGATATAGCTTTTGTTTCGAGTGCAATGAAAAAATACAATTTAGGGGAATTTAAAAACACAGTAATTGATACCATGGGTTTAGCAAGAAATGTATATCCTGAATGGCGAAATCACAAATTATCTACACTAGTAAAAAACCTAAATGTAGAATGGGATGAAGATAAGCATCATAGGGCAGATTACGATTGTGAAGGAACAAGTAAATGCTTTTATCAAATGTTATATCATTTAAAAAGAGAAAACATAAAAACGACGATAGATTTAGAAAACTTAGCAGATAAAGAGAATGCTATTAAATTTGCTCGTCCTTTTCATCTAACAATAATAGCTAAAGATAAAGTAGGATTAAAAAATTTATTTAAAATAATTAGTTTAGCTAATACAAAATATTTATATAAAGGAAAAGATGCTAAAATACCACGAACTGATTTAATAAAATTAAGAGAAGGTTTACTAATTGGTAGTGGCTGTATTAATGGTGAAGTTTTTGAAAAAGGAATAGGTCTAAGTGATGATGAATTAATGGACTTAATGAATTTTTATGATTATATAGAAGTACAACCAGCCTCAAGTTGTTCTCATTTAATAGGTAATGATAAAAAATTTCATAACATTTTAGAATACAATGGATATGTAACTAGATTAATAAAAACAGCTAAAAGATTAGGTAAATTAGTAGTAGCAACAAGTGATGCCCATAATCTTCGACCTGAAGATATAATATATCGTAAAATAATAGTTCATCAAAAAACAAATGGTAAAATACATCCATTAAATAGAAGTGATATCGAGCTTCCAAATATGTATTTTTTAACAACAGATGAGATGTTAGATGCATTTTCATTCCTAGATGAAGATTTAAGAAAAGAAATAGTAATTACTAATCCTAATAAAATAGTTGATATGGTAGAAGAACTACAAATAATTCATGATAAATTATATACTCCAGTATTAGAAAATTCAGCAGAAATTACTAAAGAAATGGTATATAAAAAAGCTCATGAAATTTATGGTAATCCACTACCTCAAAATATTGAGGAAAGACTAGAAGCAGAACTTAATGGTATTATCGGTGGTGGCTTTGATGTCATTTATTTAATAGCAGAAAAATTAGTTAAGAAAAGCAATGCAGATGGTTACTTTGTAGGATCTCGTGGTTCGGTTGGTTCATCACTTGTGGCAACTATGATGGGGATAACGGAGGTTAATGGACTTCCACCACATTATGTTTGCCCAAAATGTAAAAAATCATATTTTGAAGATGAAGAAGGTAGCCCCTTAACGGACAATTATGCAAGTGGCTATGACATGCCTGATAGAGTTTGTGACTGTGGTGAAAAGTTAAAAAAAGAAGGTCAAGATATGCCATTTGCAACATTCTTAGGATTTAAAGCTGAAAAAGTACCAGATATTGACCTTAATTTTTCAGGTGATAATCAAGCTGATGCCCACAATTATGTAAAAGTATTATTTGGTGAAGATCATGCTTATCGAGCGGGAACGATATCAACTGTCGCAGATAAAACGGCTTTTGGCTATGTTAAAGGATATTGTGAAGACTTAGGTATCATTATGAATAGCATTGAAACAGAAAGAATAGCATTAGGTTGTACAGGAGTTAAAAGAACTACAGGTCAACATCCTGGAGGAATTATTGTTATACCACAGTATATGGATGTATTTGACTTTACACCATATCAATATCCAGCTGATGAACCAGATAGTACTTGGTATACAACGCATTTTGATTTCCATGCAATTCATGACAATGTATTAAAACTTGATATTCTTGGTCATGATGATCCCACAATGCTTAGGTATTTAGGGGATACAACTAAAGTAAACATAATAGACATACCATTTGATGACAAAAATGTTATTAGTTTATTTACAACCCCAAAGGCATTAGGAGTAACAGAAGATGAAATTTTATGCAAGACAGGTACATTAGGGATTCCTGAATTTGGAACTAACTTTGCTATAAATATGTTACTTGAAATAAAGCCAACGCACTTTGCAGATTTAGTTAAAATAGCAGGTCTTGCCCATGGTACAAATGTTTGGCAAGGAAATGTACGTGAGTTAATTGTTAATAAGGTTGCTTCATTTAACGAAGTAGTAGGATGTCGTGATGACATAATGGTAAGTTTAATAAGTTATGGTATGGAGCCATCTGCAGCATTTAAAATAAGCGAATTTGTTCGTAAAGGCAAACCCAAAAAAGAACCGGATAATTGGGTGCCTTTAGCATCACAAATGCGTGAGTATAGTGTGCCAGAATGGTTTATTGAATGTTGTCGAAGAATAGAATATATGTTTCCAAAGGCCCATGCTTGTGCTTATGTAATGATGGCTTATCGAGTTGCTTGGTTTAAAGTATATTATCCTCTTTATTATTATTCAGCCTTTTTCTCAATAAGAAGAAGTGATTTTGATGTTTCAGCAATGCTTGGAGGTTATGATGGTATAAAAAGAAGACTGGCTGAAATTAAAGAAAAAGGATTTGGAGCAAGTGCTAAAGAAAGTGCAGTAGGTGACACATTAGCAGTTGCTTTAGAAATGCTTGCTCGTGGTTTTCAATTTAAAAATATAGATTTAGAAAAATCTTTAGCTAAAACCTTTTATATTGATGAAGAAAACAAATCATTATATTTACCATTTATGTCAGTTGATGGCTTAGGTGAAGCAGTTGCTAATAAAATAGTTGAAGAAAGAAATAAAAAACCATTTTATTGTATTGAAGATTTTCAAATGCGTGGCAAAGTTAATCAAACTACGGTTAATGCTTTAAGGGAACTTGGAGTATTTAAAG
The DNA here is from genome assembly GCA_944331865.1 of uncultured Bacilli bacterium. GTDB lineage: Bacteria > Bacillota_I > Bacilli_A > RF39 > UBA660 > Onthocola_B. Next base: position 19,712 of record CALVIZ010000022.1, read on the forward strand.
ACTTACCAGAATCTGCACAATTAAGTTTATTTTAATTTACAATAAGTAAATAAAAAATCTGCTAATTTTGAGTTTCGGTGAAAAAAATAGTTGACAAGAAAAAATCAGAAAATGTTGATAACTTTTTCTGATTTTTGATTGAAAAATAAGGTAAAACACTCCAAAGTTTAGTATAATAAAGTTGTATACTAAATTATCATAGTAAACAAAAATATGGAGGTGTCTTACATGAATAATTTTACTACAAATACCTATGAGTTGAAAAGAGAAATTTGCAAT
>CALVIZ010000023.1 GCA_944331865.1 uncultured Bacilli bacterium
TTTTTATAATGGAAGTCTTTATTTAATGGACTTCTTTTTAAAAGTTCAACATAAATAAAAGTTCAACATAAATAAAATTATGTGGCTTTCCACATAATTTTGTGCAAAAATGAAAAGATGTAAAAAAATAGTTTTAATCGTAAATTTTTATTGCGGTTATAGTTGGCATATGCTATAATGTTTTAGAAAAAAAGAGGTGGGTTATAATAGTTAAAGTTGATTGGCAATTATTTAATAATAATGAGTTAGTAGTTAATTTGTTAAATAAAGAATGTGAATATATTAAAAATAATTATTTAAAGATAAATGAAGAAGAAACAATAAATATAGTGGATATAAAAAATAAATTGTATAAAAGAATAACAAATGATTATAATATGGAAATAGATTTTGTTAATAATATATGTACTTTTATATTAGATAATAATGAAAAGTGGAGTATTAATATTGAATGTAATATAGAAATTATAAAGAATACAATTATTATAAATTATCAAATTGATGATGACAAAAGAAAAATATTAATTATTTTGAAAGAGGAATAATATGAAAGAGATACTTATTGATTTAATAAAAAAAGCTTTAGAAAAAATGAATGTATCTAATATTTTGATTGAAGTAGAGCAACCTAAAATAAAAGAAAATGGAGATTATTCAAGTAATATAGCTTTAAAATTAACAAAAATATTAAATAAAAATCCAATGGATATTGCAAATGAAATAGCAGCTAATATAGATTCTAATGATATAAAAAAAATAGAGATTAAAAGTCCTGGTTTTATAAATTTTTTTGTAAATAAAGGGTATTTATTGGAAAATTTAAAAAATGTATTAATAGAAAAAGATAAATATGGAAGTTCCAATATAGGGAATAGAAAAAAAATAAATATAGAATTTGTAAGTGCTAATCCCACTGGGATATTACATATAGGTAATGCTAGAGGGGGAGCATATGGTGATTCACTTGCTAGAATATTACGCTTTTGTAATTATGATGTTACAGAAGAATATTATATTAATGATGCCGGAAATCAAATTGTTAATTTAGGTGAATCTTTAAAATCACGTTATTATGAAAAATGTGGTAAAAATTATCCTATGCCAGAAGAAGGATATCATGGAAAAGAAATAATTGATATGGCTAATGATTTATATAATGAGTATCAAGATAAGTTATTAGAAAATAATTTAGATTATTTTAAAGAATATGCTACTAAAGTTTTATTAGAAAAAATATTTAAAGATTTAAAAGAATATAGAATTAATTATGATGTTTATACTTCGGAATTAGCAATAAAAAACAAGTATAATTTATATGAAATTATAGAAAGACTTACAAAAAAAGGTTATACTTATGAACGAGATGGAGCAATATGGTTTAAATGTAGTGAAATATTTGATAATACAGATCATGTACTAATTAAAGAAGATAAAACATTAACATATTTGGTTCCTGATATAGCATATCATTTAGATAAATATAATCGTGGTTTTGACAAAATGATTGATATCTTTGGTACAGATCATCATGGATATGTTGCTAGACTTAAAAGTAGTATTAAAGCTTTAGGTAATGATCCTGAAAAGTTAGAAGTAAAGTTATTGCAATTAGTTCGTTTAATTGAAGATGGCAGTGTTGTTAAAATGAGTAAAAGAACAGGAAAATCAGTTACATTAAAAGAATTAATTGATGAAGTTGGAGTTAATGCTGCGAGATATTATTTTGTAAAAAGCAGTTTAGATACACAAATGGATTTTGATTTAAATTTAGCAAAATCAAAATCGAATGAAAATCCTGTTTATTATGTGTGTTATGCGTATGCAAGAATAGCTTCAATATTAAAAGAAGTAAATTATGATGAAATACCACAAAAATTTGATACATTAAATGATGAAGATACATATAATGTTTTAGAAAAAGTATATGAATTTAAAGAAGTGGTAAAAAGTGCTGCTCAAAGGGAATTACCACATTTAATAACTAATTATGTATATGATTTAGCAAATGTATTTCATAATTATTATTCAAATGTTAGGATAATTACTGATGATTTACAAGCTACTAAGGAAAAGATTATGTTAGTAAAAGCAGTACAACAAACTATTAAAAATGCTTTAAATTTAATTGGAGTTATACCTCCAGAAAAAATGTAAGGAGTGATATTATGAAACTAAGCGAAATACCAAAAGAAGAATTAGAATTAATGGGATATGATGATATTGCAGTTTTAGTGCTACAAGAATCTGGTAAAAAAATGAAATTAAGGGATATTTTTAAAAAAGTATGTGAAGTTTTAGATTTACCAGAAGAAGCAGTAGATGAAAGATTATTGGATTTCTTTGAACTAATGAGCATTAATAAAAAATTTATTATGTTAAAAAATGGTTTTTGGGATTTACAATCAAAACATAAACTAGATATTGTTATTGAAGATGATGAAGAAGACGAAGATATAATCGATGAAGAAGATGATGAAGAAGAAATAATTGAAGAAGAAGACGAAGATATTTTCTATGATAAAGATGATGAAACTGATGATGTCGATGATGATGACCTTGCAGATTTAGTAGTTATTGATGAAAATGATGAAGAAAATAATTTATAGCGTAGTTTTAAGTTTTAAATTTTATTTTTAGAAGGAGGAAACTATGTTTAATAGATTAGATGCTATAGAAAAAAGATATAATGAAATTAAAGAAGAATTATTAAAACCGGAAGTATTAAATGATTTTAATTATTTAAAAAAATTATCTAAAGAAGAAAGTGAATTAAAAGAAATAGTTGAAGTATACAATGAATATAAAAAAGTAATTGATAACCTTAATCAAGCTAAAGAAATGGAAAATGACCCAGATTTAAAAGAAATTGCTCAAAGTGAAATAGCAGAATTATCTATCAAAGAAGCAAAATTAAAAGAAAAAATAGAAATTCTTTTAGTTCCAAAAGATGAAAACGATGGAAAAAATGTCATTATGGAAATTCGAGGAGCAGCTGGGGGAGATGAAGCTAATATTTTTGCAGGTGATTTATTTAGAATGTATTCTTATTATGCTGAAGAAAATAATTGGAAGATAGAAGTAATACATCAAGTAGATGGTACCAGTGGTGGTTTTGCTCAAATTGAATTTATAATAAAAGGCAATGATGTTTATTCAAAATTAAAATATGAAAGTGGGTCGCATAGAGTACAAAGAGTGCCTGCTACAGAAGCAAGTGGAAGAATTCATACATCTACATCTACTGTCTTAGTTATGCCAGAAGTTGAAACATCTAATATAGATATTAAAGAAAGTGATATTAAAATGGATGTTTATCATTCAAGTGGGGCTGGTGGTCAATCTGTTAATACTGCAAATTCTGCTGTAAGATTAACCCATATTCCAACTGGTATAGTTGTAACTTGTCAAACAGAAAGAAGTCAATTACAAAACAGGGAAAGAGCTTTAAATCTTTTAAAAATTAAAATTAATGATGCAATGCGTCAAAAAGAAGAACAAGAATTAGGTATGGAAAGAAAAACTAAAATTGGTACAGGAGATAGATCTGAAAAAATTAGAACATATAATTATCCACAAAATAGAGTTACAGATCATCGTATAAATTTTTCTGTTATGAATTTAGATAAAGTAATGGATGGTGATTTACAACCAATAATTGATGCATTACAAACTGAAGATTTAAAACTTAAACTAGCAGGAGAAAAATTTGAATAAACCAGATTACATTAGTTTTAAAGATTGGGAATTAATTAAAGAAAAATATCAAAATAATTTAGAAGATATTTTAAATAAAATAGATAATGGCTATCCTATACAATATTTAATTGGTAATGTATATTTTTATAATTCTATAATAAATGTTGATAAAAGAGTTTTAATACCTCGGCCAGAAACAGAGTATTTAGTAGAAAAAACAATTAAATTAGCTAAACAAATATTTAATAAAAAAATAAATATAATTGATTTAGGAACTGGTAGTGGGTGCATAGCTATATCTTTAAAAAAAGAACTAAATACAAATTTAATAGCTTATGATATATCTAATGATGCTTTAGCTGTTGCAAAAGAAAATGCAAAATTAAACAATATTAAAATCAAATTTTATAATAAAGATATAACAATACCTTTAAAAAATAATTATGATATTATTATATCTAATCCACCTTACATTGGAAAAAAAGATTTTTTAGCAGAAAATGTAAAAAAATATGAACCAAATGTTGCGTTGTTTGCATCTGATAATGGAATTTATTTTTATAAAGAAATAATTAAAAATAACATTAGCAAATTAAATAAAAATGGGTTTATGGCATTTGAAATTGGAGAAAACCAAAAAAACGAATTAGAAAAATATTTAAAAAGTATTGGTATAACTAATTATAAATTTGAAAAAGATATGGTTGGAAAAAATAGATATTTATTTATATTTGAATAAAAAAAATAACAATTATACAATATTTTATCAGGTGATAATATTGAAAAAAATAATTGTTATTTTATTTGTAATTACAATTTTATTATGTTTAACAAATAATAAACAAGAAGTATTAATACCAAGTGATGCAATTAGATTTAGAATAATAGCTAATAGTAATTCTATTAAAGATCAACAAGAAAAGTTAGAAATTAAAGAAGAATTAGAACCTGTTTTAGCATCAATTTTGAGTAATTCTAGTAATCATAATAATACAAAAGAAACTATTATGGATAATATGGATAATATAAAAAGAGTTATAGAAAAACATAATATAAATTATGAAATAAATTATGGAAATAATTATTTTCCTGAAAAAACATATAAAGGTGTGCGATATCCAGAAGGAAATTATGAATCCTTAGTTATTACTTTAGGTGAAGGAATTGGTGAAAATTGGTGGTGTGTATTATTTCCGCCATTATGTTTACTTGAAGCAAGTGAAGCAAATTATGATGAAGTAACATATACAACATATTTTCAAGAAATATTAGATAATTTTAAATAAATTAGCATATATTTTTTTAGGTGGTGTTAATGCGAGAAATTGTATCCATTTTACTAATAGGAATATCATTATCAATGGATACTTTTTCTTTGTCTTTAACTATTGGAACTATTGCTAATAATAAAATAGTTAAATTGTTACCTTTATTTGTTGGTATTTTTCATTTTTTTATGCCTTTATTAGGTAACATAATAGGAATAACCTTAATTAATATATTTAATATAGCTAGTAATATAGTTTTAGGTTTGGTTTTAATTGTTTTAGGAATTAATTTGGCAATTCATTATTATCAAGATGAAAAGGTAAGTATTAATTTAAATTTATTAGGTTTAATTTTCTTTGCATTAAGTGTTAGCATTGATTCTTTTTCGGTAGGTCTAGGTATAACCGATATAACTAAAAATTATTATTTAGCTTGTCTAGTTTTTGCTTTATGTAGTGCTTCTTTTACATATTTAGGTATAATAATAGGCAAGTATTGTAATAAATTAATAGGTAAATATGCTATTATTATTGGAATATTTTTATTATTAATGCTTGGTATATTTCATCTTTTTAGATAAAATGATATAATTAATGTGGTGGTATAATGAATAATTTTTTATCAATTATAAAAGAAATTTGTGAAGAGTTAAATATAAAATTTAAAACTATATCTAAAAATTGGATTAGTATTTTAGAAAAAGATAATAACATACGTTATATAATTGGTTATAAGTTTGATATAAATGGAAATGGAATTTCAAGAATAATGGATGATAAATATGCTTTTTACGAATTAGTTAAACTATATAATTTTCCTGTGATAGAACATAATATTATTTTTAAAGATTATGATAAATCAAAAATAAAAAATCTTTTTTATAAATATAATCAAAATGTGGTTGTAAAGATAAATACAGGTACTTGTGGTACTGATGTATTTAATATTAATTTATTAGATGATTTATATAAAACAATTGATGATTTATTTAAAAATAATTATTCATTAAGTTTATGCCCTTATATAAATATAAAAAATGAATATAGAGTTATTATTTTAAAAGATAAAGTATTATTAATATATGGGAAAGAAAAACCCGTTGTGTATGGGGATGGGAAATCATCTATTGAAGATTTATTAATAAAATTTAATCCAACTTTTTTTAAAAAGCGAAAAAATTTATCTAAAAATATTTTAAAGATAAATGCAAAATATGAATATGATTGGAAATTTAATTTATCCAGGGGAGCAATGCCATTTTTAAATATAGATAATAAATTAGCAAAAAAATTAGAATATAATGCTCTTATTATAGCAAAAAAATTAAATTTAGAATTTTGTAGTCTAGATTTTATAGTAGATGATAAAGATAATTTATTATTAATGGAAGCAAATAGTGGTGTAATGATGGATAATTTTATGAAAATTGTTCCGAATGGAAAAATTATTGCAAAAAACATTTATAAGAAAGCTATTGTTGAAATGTTTAAAAAATAAGGAGGTTATGATGAAAAGGATTATTATTGAAGGAAATCACACATTAAGTGGAAAAATTAAAATTGGAGGGGCTAAAAACAGTGTAGTAGCTTTAATTCCTGCGGCGATAATGGCAAATGGTAAAGTAAAAATAAGTAATGTGCCAAATATATCAGATAAAGATGCCTTATTAGAAATATTAAAATTGCTTAATGTTGATGTTAAAAGAAGTACAGGAATAATTGAAATTGATGCAAACAAATTGGAAAATAAGATTATTCCAGAAAGTTTAAGTAATAAACTAAGGGCTTCATATTATTTTATGGGAGCATTACTTGCTAGGTTTAAAAAAGTAGAAATGTTTTTTCCAGGCGGTTGTAATATAGGTTCAAGACCAATTGATTTGCATTTAAAAGGTTTTGAAACTTTAGGAGCAACAATAACTAAAGAAAATAGTAAATATTTAATCGTTGCTGATGAATTACATGGAGCTGATATATTTTTAGACTTTGCATCAGTCGGAGCAACAATTAATATTATGATTGCTGCAACAATGGCTAAAGGAACTACACACATTATGAATGCTGCAAGAGAAGCAGAAATAAGTAATATTGCTGAATTATTAAATAATATGGGGGCAAAAATTAGTGGAGCAGGAACGGAACAAATAACTATTGAAGGTGTAGAAGAATTACATGGAGCTGAAATAAAAGTTATTCCAGACCGTATTGAAGCAGGTACTTATATAATTATGGGAGCATTACTAGGAGACAATTTGGTTATTGAAGGAATGATTCCAGAACATAATATAGTACTTTTAAATAAATTGCAAGAAATGGGAGTAAATTTCAAATTGCAAAATCACAAAATTATATTAAATAAATCAAATAATTTAAAACCAACGAATATAAGAACAGTTGTTTATCCTGGGTTTCCAACGGATTTAGGTCAACCTATAGCAGTTTTACTTACCCAAGCTAATGGAATATCATTATTTGATGAAACGATTTGGGAAAATAGAATGGGGCATGTAAAATATTTAAATAAAATGGGAGCAAATATAGTTGCTGAAAGACAACATGCTCAAATTACTGGTCCAACTAAATTACACGGTGAAGAAATAACAGCGACCGATCTTCGAGCAGGCGCAGCATTAGTTACAGCAGGTTTAATAGCTGATGGTGTAACGATTATAAATGATGCAGAACATATTCTAAGGGGATATGAAAGAATAATTGCTAAGTTGTCATCTGTAGGTGCTAATATAAAAATAGTTGAAGTATAATTTAATAGATTATACTTTTTTTATGGGGGTTTAAATGAAAAAAATTAAAAGAAGATATAAATTACTATTTATAATTTTATTAGGAATTATATTAGCAATTATTATTAACACTACATCAATTAAGAGTAAAACTGATTTAGTGTCTTTAGGTGATAGCTTAAGTATAGGAATGACACCATATAATGTTGCTGGTACTAGTTTTAATGATTATTTAAAAAATTATTTAGAGAATGAACATAAATTAGGAAGCTATAATAATGAATTTTCAATAAATCATTTAAGAATCCATGAATTAAATGATTATTTAAAAGAAAATAAATTAGGTAATTTTACAAGGACTCCAATAAAGCAAGTATTAGCAAAAGCAGATATTATTACTATAGCCATAGGTATAGATGAATTTGCAAATTTATCTTTGTATGAAGATATATCTAATAATTTAATAGAAAATTATATTTATGAAATGGATAATTTATTAAAAAATATTAGGGAATTTTATGATAAAGAAATTGTTATTATAAGTCTTTATCCAGCGTACAATTTGGGTAAAAATGAAACAATTGAAATAAATAATAAATTAAATCAATTAGCTACAAATTATAAATGTAAATATTTAGATATACTAGCGTATTCTTTAAATAAGAATTATTTTTTAAATAACACTAGTTACTATATGAATCATTTAGCTCATGAAAGAATTGCTAATGAATTAATTAATATGTTATTTTGACAATTTTTTGTAAAGATTATTATATGTTCTTTTTTTAAACAATATTTATGCTATAATTTACTTAGAATAAGAGGAGTTATGATTAATGGAAAAAGAAAAAATACATAATAAAAATAAGTTTATAATAACATTAATTTGTATGATACTTATTATACTTTTAGTTATTGGTTCATTATTTTTAGGAAAATACATATCTTATGAAGAGAATAAAGATAATAATGAAGTTAATAATCAAGTAAAACCAAGTGAATTTATAGAATCAGTCATGCCAACTGATAAAGAATTTATATTACAATATTATTGGTCTTTTGAAGATCTTTATAATTATTATGTTAATCCAAAAGATAATGGAAAGTCTATTGTAATTAATGAAAATTTTGGTTTTGTAAAAATAGAGAATAATAAGTTAATGTGGAATGTAAATAATGCCTGGGTTAATGATTCTCTTATAAGTGAAGATATTAAGGCTGCAGTATTTGATTATAAAGATACTAACTTTGATAAAAGTTTATTTGGAGTAATAGTTACAAATAATAATTTAGTATATACAATTACTATAGATGAATCGCTTTTAAAAGAAAATTATATTAGTACAATTACTGATGATATTTATAATAATATAAAATATTCTGAATTTGAAAATAAAATGAATATAGATATAGATTATATGTTACCTAGATTATTTTCGGAATGCGAAATATGGACAAATTATTATTTTATATCTGATAATAGAATTTATATATTAAATTATTCTGAAAATACACTTATTGAATATGATCCTAAAAATAGTAATAATATATTAACATTTGCAGATACTTGTGGAAATATAATATTTGATTTTACATGGGATTTAGATAGTTATTTAGAAGAAATAAAAGATTATTCTGATAATTTAATAAAAGCCACTCATATTATGAGTGTAAAAAATGATAATATAGATTATATTTTTATTATTGATGATAATAAAAATTTATATAGTATTAAATTAGAAGATTTAGTAAATTATAGTAAGTTAAAACCATATAAGAAAATAGAAAAAATGTCTTATAGTTATGATAATAATAGTTTAGAAATAGAATTTGTTGGTGAAGAATCTTTAGTTATTAATTAAAATATAATAAATTTATTATAGATAAAAGGAGTTATGGTTTATGAAAGAAAATAATAATAAAACTATATTAAAAGTAATTACAATAATTATTGTTATACTTTTAGTTATTGGATCGTTCTTTTTAGGAATGTATATCTATAAAGAAGAAAACAATGAAAATAAAATTAATAATGAAGTTAATAATCAAGGGGAATCAAGTGAAGTTGTAGAATCAGTCATGCCAGAAGATTATGATGAAAAAATTGTATATGAGAGAGAAGAAATTAGAAAATATTATGATTTAGTATTTGAAGATAGCTTTAATCTTTTAACGGAAAAAATTCCAAATGATATTGAGTTTGTGAAAGTTGATGATGGTCAATTAATGTGGAATATCGATAATTAATGGGAAAATGATTCAAATATTGCAAATTGTATACATATAGAAATTTATTTAGATAGTTTTGATAAAACTCTTTTTCATGCTTATGTAATGTCAGATGATTATAGTTTATATTATTATCAAATTGATAATGTTGATGCATTGAATAAATATGATAATCAAGATTTATCTAAAATAACAATTGCTGATAAAAATAACATTAGTGTAAAAAAGATTGATTTATTAACTAATTTATTTAGTTTAAAAGATGAAAATAATACACTTATTGTAGCCGAAGAAATAGAAAAAGTTAAAAATGGTGATAGCATTTATTATATAATTTATGATATTAATGATAGGGTATTTTCCATAGAAGAAAGTAAATTAACTGAAGATTTAAAAATTAAAGAGTATCAAAACTAATATTTAATTAATAGATTTTAGTATAACTTTAACTTGCTTAAACAGAAAAATATGATATAATATAAAAGCAATGAATTACTATGCCAATAAATGGTATGGCGGAAGGAGAGAAAAATGAAAGCAAATATTCATCCAGAAATGAAAGAAGCTACAGTTACTTGTGCTTGTGGAGCTACATTTAAAACTTTTTCAACTAAAGAAAAAATAGATGTTGAAGTATGTAGTGAATGTCATCCTTTTTATACAGGAAGTCAAGGAAAGGCTAAAAAAACTGGAAAAATAGAACAATTTAATAAAAAATTTGGTTTAGATAAAGAACAAAAGTAGTAATATTTTTGTTTTTTTTCTCCAAGTAATGTATAATTAAAATAAGGAGCTGATAATTATAAAAGTTTTTATAGGTGTTGATCATCAAGGCGTTAAATATAAAGATGATATATACAATTATTTAAAAAGTAATGGAATTAATGTTAGTTGTATAGATTTAACAAATAATCCTTTAGATGATTATCCGGATTTTGCATATTTAACTTGTAAAAAAGTTTTAGAAAACAATGGATTAGGAATATTAGTTTGTGGTTCTGGTATTGGTATGAGCATAACAGCAAATAAAATAAAAGGAATAAGATGTGCTAGAGTATTTGATGAAAATGATGCTTTTACTGCTAAAAATCATAATGGTGCAAATGTTATTGCTTTTGGTATTAATTTAGATATTGATGAAATATTTAAAATAATTGATACATTTATAGTAACGAAAAATCCATGTGAAGAAAGACATTTAAGAAGAATTGAAAAAATAAATGCAATTGAAGAAGGTAACTATGATATATAAAATAGTATTATATATAGTTTTTACTTTTATCAGTGCTTATGGAATTTCAGGAATTAATTTTAATAATCTTTTTAAAAAGGACAAGTATTTAGAATCACGAGTTTTAATTATTTGTTTATCACTAGGTTTAGGTTATTTATTAACTAATTTTGTTATTGATTTTCTAAATTTAACAAATATATTCTAAAAAAAAAATAAAGGAATATAATTTAATAATGAAAAATAAATATTTAATAATTCCAATAATAATTTTAAGTATATTAGCAATAAGTAGTTTTTTCTTTCCAAGAACTACTTATTTTAATAATGAAGAAAATATGAATATTGTAATAAAAGATAAAGAAACTGATGAAGAAAAAGAAATGGATTTAGAAGAATATATAATTGGTGTAATAGCAGGAGAAATGCCAGCGTCATTTAATGAAGAAGCTTTAAAAGCTCAGGCTGTTGCAGCAAGAAGTTATGCAATAAATAAAATAAATACATCTACAACTAGTTATGATGTATTAACCGATATAACTAATCAAGTATATATAACTACTGATGATATGAAAGAAAAATGGTCAACAAATTTTAATTATTATTATGAAAAAATAAAATTGGCAGTTGAAGATACCAAAGGTTTAGTAATGACTTACAATGGGGAAGTTATAAGTGCTTATTATTTTTCGATGAGTAATGGCTATACGGAAAACGTTGCTTCAGTTTTTGGGGGAGAAGAAGATTATTTGGTAAGTGTTGAGTCTAGTTGGGATAAAAATGTTAAAAATTTTACTGTAAATACTATTTTTAGTAAATATGAATTTTGTAATAAACTAAATATAAGCTGTGATAATATAACCATTAATAATATTAATAGAAATGAAACTAATCATGTTGAAAGTATAACCATAAATGATAAAGATTTTAAAGGAACAGAAGTTAGAAGTTTATTAGGTTTAAGGTCTACTGATTTTACAATAGAAATAGATGATGATATAAATATTACAACTAATGGTTATGGCCATGGAGTTGGAATGAGTCAATATGGGGCAAATGAAATGGCTAAATTAGGTTATAATTATGAAGAAATATTAAAATATTATTATAAAGATATAAAAATAGAAAAAATTAATGTATAAAATATAGAAATAATTTCCATACTTTTATTAGGATGGTGAATTATGAAAAACAAAAAATTAAAGGGATATGTTTTACCCACAGTATATGTGTTAGTAATAGCAGTTTTATTTGTTAGTGTTTCATTTTTAGGAAGTGCACTTCAAAAGGAATTACAATACCAAGATTTAGTGGTTGATACTTTAGATGATGATGTTACCCCAGTTATTAAAGAAGAAACTGACGTAGTAAAAGAATCTAAAATAACAAAACCATTTGTAAGTAGTAAAGTAGCGATTAGCAAATCTTATTATGATATGTTAGATGATGAGACAAAACAACAAAATTCATTAGTATATTATGAACAAACATATTTACAAAATAGTGGAGTTTTATATGCTGCTGATGAAACATTTGACGTTATAGCTACTTATGATGGTACAGTAACTAATGTTACTAAAGATGAAATATTAGGTAATGTAGTAGAAATTACCCATAATTCAAATTTAAAAACTATGTATTATAGTTTAGGTGAAATCAATGTTAAAAAAGATGATACGGTTAAAGCTGGAGATATAATTGCTAAAAGTGGTGACAATTTTTTAGAAGGTGAAAAAGATAATTGTTTACTTTTAGAAGTTTATTATAATGGTAATACAATAGATCCTGAAGATTTTTATAATATGAATATTGAAGATTTACAATAATAAAATAATCCCTTAATTAATATAATTTATTAAGGGGTTGTTTGGTTATGAAAGAAAATATTAAAAATAGAGTTTTAAAAGAAGCTAATCATATTTTAAATACTAAAGATACTATAAGAGAGACAGCTGATAAATTTAACATCAGTAAAAGTACAGTTCATAATGATTTAAGTACGCGATTAAAAGATATAGATAAAAATTTATCCAAATCTATTGAAGAAATTTTTGAAAGTCATGATCGTACAAAACATATTAGGGGAGGAGAAGTTACAAAAGCAAAATATAAGAAAGGTTAATATGGCAAAAATAAATAACACATTGTATTTAACGGATGATTATATATATTTAAAAAATAAAAAAAAGAATATTTTTATTAAAAGCAATATAAATAAAGGAATTGTAGAATGTAATAGAATATATAATATAGATAAATTTATAAAATGTTATGAAAAACTATTAAGAGAAAATAAATTAAATAATAATTTAATTGGAGATACAATAAAAATTATTGTAAGTCCAAATTATTATCCTAGTGATATATTTGTATTAAAAAATATATTTGAAAAATTTAATTATAGAAAAGTAATTGTAGAAAATGAAATTAAAACATATAAATTAAATAATAATAATTGTTATTTAAATATTTTTGATAATTATATGTTTTTAACTTATATTGACGAGTATCAAAAAATTAAATCTTATGTTATAAATAATAACTATTATTTAGATATAGAATTTTTAATAAAGTCAATTAAAAATAAAATTAAGGATAAAGATATATTAATATTTGGTCATGGAAAATTATTGCAAGAAATATTTAGTAAATTTGAAGATCTTTATAATAATAAAACCTATTTATATTCTAATTTTGATACTTTTATTATTGATAACAATTAGCAAAAATGCTAATTTTTTTGTCGAATTTTGACATACGATTTTTATTGCATCAAAATATAAAGAATGGTAAATTAAAATAAAGAAGGAAGGAGTGATTGAAGTGATGCAAGGCAAAGTTAAATGGTTTAACAACGAAAAAGGCTATGGATTTATTGAATATGATCAATTATCAGATATTTTTGTGCATTATTCTGCTATAGTTAAAGATGGTTATAAAACATTAACGGAAGGCTCTTTAGTTAATTTTAAACTTATTGAAACAGCTAAGGGATTACAAGCAATTGATGTAGTGGAAGAAGAAAAAAGTTTAGTAGCTTAAATTTTAACCTTGATTGATTATTCAATTAAGGTTTTTATTTTCTCAATTAAATAACTAAATAAAGTGGTTTTTTTAAAGTAATTATGGTATATTATTAATAGAGGTGATTAATTTGAAAATAAGTATTCGAGGAGATAAAGTAACTGTTACTAAGTCTATTAAAGAATATGTAAATGAAAAATTAGGAAGATTAGATAAGTATTTTGAAAAACCAAAAGATATTGATTGTAAGGTATTAATTAAAGTAAAAAATCAAGATCAAAGTATTGAAGTTACTGTTCCAACAAGTAAATTTACTTTGAGAGCTGAAGAAAGACATCAAGATTTATATGCAGCAATTGATTTAGTAGTTGATAAATTAGAAGGACAAATTAGAAAAAATAAAGATCGTTTAGAAAAAAAGTATCGAGATATACCAAAATTTGAAATGAATTTTGATTATGAAGCAATAGATGATGGTGATTATGATAAAATAGTAAAAAGAAAAAATATAGATATGAAACCAATGGATGAAGAAGAAGCTTTATTACAAATTGAGTTATTAAATCATGATTTCTTTGTTTTTAAAAATTTAGATGAAGATTGTGTTTCTGTACTATATAAAAGAAAAGATGGCAGTTTTGGTATTATTAACGTAAAGTAATTTATTAGAAGTGTAAAAACTTCTTTTTTTAATTTATTTGTGTTAATATAAAATAAAAGGGAATGTTATATGAAGAAGAAAATAGTTAATGGGTTAAATAATAAAGTAATTAGTATGATTTTAATAATAATATGTGTTGTTTTTTTTGTTTTCATAGGATTTGTTATATCTAGAGAAATTTTTGTTTATAATGTAGCAAACAAAAACTTAATTAATTATTTACAAAATGAACTAACTTTAAAGGCATCAGAAATAGATAGAATAAATAAAACCCCAATTTATGGTGGAAAACTCCTTAATGATATTGAATTTACTTATAAAGATAAAATAATTACAAATTATGTAACTTATCAAGAAATTGTTAATAATTATGGCTTAAAAAATAATATTACAAAAGAACAATTTAAAGATTATAGTTATTTATTAGTTGTTCCAGAAATTGATGATTGTTCTGGAATTATAAATAAGGTAGAAATTGATGATTTATCAACTGATAATCTTGATTTGATTATTAGTTATAATGGATCATGTGGAATATGTGCTCCTACTAAAGAAGTATATTTTATTCCTATAAATAATAGCTTTAATATTACTAATGTATCTTATAATTATATAGAAGAAAATAAAAATGAATATAATTGTGATGATTTAAATTTAGAAGAAGTTATTACTGATAAACCTTTAATATATTATATCCTGAAAATCAAATGAAAGTAGAAATTAAATTAGGTAATATAAAAGAAGTAACAACTACTTATCCAAAATATGAAAGCAGTTGGAAAGTTATTGCATATCCTAATGGGAATCTTATAGATTTAAAAACTGGTCGTAATTTATATGGCTTGTATTGGGAAGGTAAAAGAAATACATATAATAATTTAACTGAAGGATTTATAGTGAAAAAAGAGGATACTATTAAATTTTTAGAAGAAAAATTAGCAATACTAGGGTTAAACGAAAGAGAAGCAAATGAATTTATAATTTATTGGCTACCGCAATTAGAAGAAAATAAATATAATTTTATTAGTTTTAAAAGCATCGAAGAAATTAATAATTATATGCCACTAGAAATTAGTCCTACCCCTGATACTATATTAGAGTATTAATGGAATTTAAAGGATTAGATGAACCAATAGATGTTAAAGAACAAAAATTAGAAACTCCAAAAAGAGATGGTTTCGTTGTAGTTGAATGGGGAGGAAGTAAATTAGATTAAAAAAATATAAGAAAATACTAATAAAAGTTTTAAACTTTTATTTTTTTTGATATAATAAATTTTGAGGTGAAATGATGAATTTTTTAAAAAAAATGTTAGATAGTGAATATAAAGAATTATCAAGGTTTGAAAAAATTGCTAATGAAATTGAAGCAATGGAACCGGAGATTCAAAAATTAACTGATGAGGAATTAAAAGAAAAGACAATTGAGTTTAAAGCAGAACTTGAAACTGGAAAAACTTTAGATGATATAATTATTCCTGCTTTTGCTGTTGCAAGAGAAGCTGCTTATAGAGCTATTGGAGAAAAACCATTTCATGTACAAATTTTAGGTGGTCTAGCAATACATTTTGGTAATATTGCTGAAATGAAAACTGGTGAAGGTAAAACTTTAACAACTGTTTTGCCGGCGTATTTAAATGCTCTTGAAGGAAAAGGGGTTCATGTTGTAACTACAAATGAATATCTTTCACAAAGAAATGCCGAATGGATGGGTCCAATTTATAATTTATTGGGAATAACAGTTGGGGTTAATGTTCGTGAATTATCTACTAAAGAAAAGCAAGAAGCATATAATGCTGATATAACTTATTCTACTAATAATGAAATTGGCTTTGATTATTTAAGAGATAATATGGTTGCTAAAAAAGAAAATAGAGTACAAAGAGGATTAAATTTTTGTATAATCGATGAAGTTGACTCTATTTTAATTGACGAAGCAAGAACACCATTAATTATTAGTGGTGGCAAATTTAATTCTAATGATTTGTATGTTGAAGCAGATAGAGTTGCTAAAAAATTAAAAGATGAAAAAGATTATACAATTGATTTGAAAACAAAAAGCGTATCATTAACAGCTGATGGTAGTAAAAAAGTAGAAAAAATACTTAATATAAAAAACCTTTATGATTTGGATAATGCAGTTTTAGTTCATCATATTAATCAAGCATTAAAAGCTAATTATGGATTTAAAAAAGATATTGATTATGTAGTTGATAATGGAGCAATTATAATTGTAGATCAATTTACTGGTAGATTAATGCATGGTAGACAATATTCAGAAGGATTACACCAAGCTATTGAAGCTAAAGAAGGAGTTACAATTAATACCGAAACTAAAACTATGGCAACAATAACATTCCAAAATTTATTTAGAATGTATAATAAATTATCTGGCATGACCGGTACAGCAAAAACAGAAGAAGAAGAATTTAGAAATATTTATAATATGTATGTTATTCAAATACCTACTAATAAACCTGTAATTAGAGAAGATCTTGCTGATTTATTATATCCTACAGAAAAGGGTAAATATCAAGCAATTATAAATTGCATAAAAGAAATTCATTCTAAAGGTCAACCTATACTAATTGGTACTATTTCAGTTGAAGCAAATGAAAAATTAAGTAAATTTTTAAAGCAAAATAATTTACCACACGAAGTATTAAATGCTAAAAATCACGAAAGAGAAGCTGAAATTATTGCCCATGCTGGTGAAAAAGGAGCAATTACTCTTGCAACTAATATGGCTGGCCGTGGAACAGATATAAAATTAGGAGAAGGTGTTCGTGAACTAGGGGGGC
This sequence comes from uncultured Bacilli bacterium, assembly GCA_944331865.1. Classification (GTDB taxonomy): domain Bacteria; phylum Bacillota_I; class Bacilli_A; order RF39; family UBA660; genus Onthocola_B. The sequence continues at coordinate 17,651 of CALVIZ010000023.1, forward strand.
TTTATGTAATTGGTACAGAAAGACATGAATCTAGAAGAATCGATAATCAGCTTCGTGGTCGTTCAGGTCGTCAAGGAGATCCAGGAACAAGTCAATTTTTTGTTTCATTTGATGATGATTTAATGCGTCGTTTTGGAACAGATCGAATTAAAAATATGTTGACTAATTTGGGTCTAGAAGAAACTCAAGCAATAAGATCAAAAACTTTAACAAAATCTATAGAATCTGCTCAAAAAAAGGTGGAAGGTAATAACTATGATTATCGTAAAAGTTTATTAGATTTTGATAATGTTTTAAATGAACAAAGAGAAATTATTTATGCCAGAAGAAATGAAATTTTAGATGAAGAATCTATTCATGATACTATTATTGAAACTTTTAGAAATACCATTAGAAATTTAGTAGAAAGTCATATTCCACCAGAAAATTATTTGACTGAAACTGATAAATTAGAAATTGTTGAATATGTGAATACAAACTTTTTAAAAAATCAAAATTTAGAATTAACAGATATAGAAAATCTTAAAGAACAAGAAATTTTAGATTATATTTTTGATTTAGTAATTAAGGATTATGAAAAGAAAATGATTAATTCTCCATTGATGAATGAATTTGAAAAAGCAATTTCTCTTCGAGTAATAGATTCCAATTGGGTTGAACATATGAGTGCTATGGAACATTTAAAAGAAGGTATTGGACTTAGAGGTTATGCTCAAAACAATCCAGTTCAAGTTTATACTATGGAAGGTTATGAAATGTTTGAAAATCTATTAAATAAAATAGATAATGATATTGCTTTATTTTTATTAAAAGCAGAAGTAAGACAAAATATTGAAAGAAAACAAACATTGCAAGGGCAAGCAAATGATGGTAAAGAAAAAGTAAAAGCATCACCAAAAAGAGTTGCTACTAAAATTGGTAGAAATGACCCTTGCATCTGCGGCTCAGGAAAAAAATACAAGAATTGTTGTGGAAAGAATGCATAGTTAAAATTTTAATTTAGTCGAATTCGACCAAATTAAAACTAAGTAAAATTAAAAATATTGACATTAGCATTTGTCAATATTTTT
>CALVIZ010000024.1 GCA_944331865.1 uncultured Bacilli bacterium
TTTTTTATAAATTACTGCATTTAAACTGGTAAATTAAAAATCCGTTAAAAAAACGGACTTTAGTCTAAAAATTTACGTTTTTTTCTTTTTCCAGTTGTTTTATGCTTGGATTATATCCAAATAATTTAAATGGAAATTTTGAAATATAAGTTCTGTAAAGTAATAAATCCTGCTATAACAAAATATCTTTCATTTTTTTAAAATGCATTGCGCCCGACTCATCTAGTACAATATATGTTTTCAAATTTATCATCTTCCAAAATCAGTTTACGTTTAGTATACCATATATTTAAAATTATTTTTGTAGTTTTAAAAAATTTTGTAAAAATATTTATATATGATTTGAGTTAAATTAAAAAATCCCACACTAATAATTGTTCCTGTATCACAGGAATAAATGAATAAAGAATTTGAATGGGACTTACTATATGTATTATATAAAAATAATAATGGTGAAGTTGAAATTGGTATACCAGTTGTGGTTGAGTATTTTCCTTCAACAGCCAATATGTTTGGTTTTGGTGAAGCTATAGAAAAAACATTTTTTATAATAGAGGTTCTAATTTAATAGAATCTGCTCTAACTATTAATGATAGACTAATATTTTCTATTCAACCATCTAATGATAGAAAAGTGGCAGCTTTTGATATTATTATAATGTAGATGTCAAGGTTTTAGATGTTTTAAATGGCAATTTTAATCTTGAAATTTTTATGATATTATATGTTGACATTTACATCTTTATTACTTTCTCATTTGCAATTTATATTAATAATATTTTTTGGTTAATAGAATAAATACAACAAGAAAATCTGCATATCATATCAAATTTTTTAAAACTTTCTTGGGAACAGCTCCTCACTTTCCTCATAATAACAAAAAAACTAGATGGTAATTCTAGTTAATATTTATTACTACTCGAAAAGTTCGAGTTTCTTATCAATCTGGTGCGATAGTTAAGATAATCTAAAACCATCACAACAAATAAATAAACAATTTAATTCTATATCCATTATACCATGACTTTAACTAATTTTGATAAATCTTTTTATAAAAATGAAAAAGACCTAAGGCTTCTAAAGTTTCCTAGGCACATCTCGATAAATAATATACACTATTTATCGATAAAACGCAATACTTTTGAATAAATTTCTAATCATAACGAACTTTCTAATTTGAGGACGGTATTTGACTCATCAAGTCCTTATGAGCAGTACTACCTAAGTAGGAATCATCATAACTTGTCTCATTCATTTCATATTTTAATGTCAAAATTTTTCTGACTGAAGTGTTGATAATATCTTCTGAAATGGTTCCATTTTGGATACCTTCATAAATAATGTTTGCTGCTTCAACCGGATCGGTTGGCCCTAATAGCAAGTCTACACCTGCATTTAAAGCCATTGTATAAAGATCTTTTTTAGAATAAGCATTTAAAGCAGCCATATTTAAGCCATCTATCACAACAATACCATCGAAACCTAATTCTCCTTTTAAGAAATCTGTGATTGTTCTTTTAGAAAGTGAAGTTGGAGTTGTATTATCTCCCGTTAGAGCAGGTACTGCTAAATGTCCAACCATAATCACTTTGGCACCATTTGCAATTGCATTTTGGAATGGTATAATTTCACTTGCTAATAATTCTTCTTTGCTTTTTGTTATCAAAGGAAGTGATACATGAGAGTCTGTCAACGTATCGCCGTGACCTGGGAAATGTTTAAACACTGCTGTTACGCCTGTGCTTTCTAATCCTTCGGCAAATGGTAGTGTCATTTTAGATACTAATGCTGAATCATTGCCAAACGAACGTTTTCCAATTACAGTATTATTGGGATTAGACCAAATATCTGCAACGGGAGCAAAATCCATATTAAAACCAAATACTCTCAATTCTTCTCCTACGGCTACGCCAACATCATAAGCCAAAGATGGATTCCCTGTCATTCCTAAATCATACATTTGAGGAATTGTGGTTGCTCCTACATTGGCCGAAGATAACCGTTGTACACGACCACCTTCTTGATCGACACCCCAAATTAACGGGATATCTGTATAGGCACTATTTAATTGATTTACGCCTGATATTAGGGAACTAAGATTATCTTTGGTTCCGACATTATCGCTCATAATCAATACGCCACCAGGATGTACGGTATTGATAATATTGGTAAAACTACTACTCAAAGTAGTTCCATGACCAGATGCGCTTACGATAATCATTTGCCCAATTTTATCTTTTAACGACATAGATTGTAGTTTTTCTTCTACTTTTATAGCAATTTCCGTTATTGGTTCATCCGGCTCTGGTTCGGATGTATTTTCTTTTATTCCAAGTACATATGGACTTTCTTTGCTACCGTTTCCAGATGTCACAATCAAATCACCTTTTACATTAATCACTGGACGAACGGCAAAATTTCCACGCGAGTCACAAGTAATCCAGCCATTTCCAAGAGAATGGGTTCCAATCATATTGCAAACTGGTACTACTCTGGTAGAAAATACAGGATATGCAATCAACTGAAATCTACCACCATAATAAATGTAACTAGAATCATTCGCATTGTTTTCTTTATAACCAGTACCGGCAAAAACAGCATCATCCATCGTAATGCTTGCAACTGGATATTTTAATACATTTACTCCATATAAATCCGAACTACTTGTATAACAATCATTTGCAGAGGCACAGTAAAACGTAGGATAAGCATATGGATTGCCCACTCCTTTACGATAATAGTTTTCGATATTGTCAACTAAACGAAGCCATGTTCCATAATAAGTATTGTTTTGCCCAAATCCCAAACCGGTATCTACACCCCAATCAGCGTCTGCATCATAATGGACTGGTAAGGATACGATATCTTGATAATAAGAAAGCGTTTGGGTTGTACTACGGTCATTATAAAAATACATGGCATCGACATATTCATCGTATTTTCCTAAGATATTATTTTCATACCAAGTATCAATTGCTTTTTTCATTGCAGAATCTGTTTGATTCGTATGAGTTGCGTCATAACTTCCTTGAGAAGAAGTTCCATAAATATAGCCGATATCCGCATTATCGCTTGCAGCATCACTTCCCATATTAACTAGGCCAATATCGCCTTCATACAATAAACGTACAGAACCAGTCCCATTGACACGCATAATTCGCCATGTAGAACCAGCAAAGGAAACATAGTTGTTGTCACTGCTTCCTCTAAAATAGTATGTGTCGCCAAAATTATCTTTGGCTTTACAAAAACGACTTTCTTTTTCAACTCCATCTACTAAATACAAATGATTTTGTACTTCATTAGGACAGTCATCTGATAAATCATTGCTTGCTAAAACAATATCAGCAAAGCGGTTGCGGACAAACTCAAAATTTAAATAGGAAGATAAAAAATTAGAACTTGCGACAACATTATCTACATAATGAAAAGTGATTTCAAATGTTAAAAATTCTTTTCCATTTAAAAGTGTTCCTACTTCCATTCCAGATAAATCAAACGTGATTCCTTGATTGGAATAAAACTCTTCATCGTATTCTGTTCCTTTAAAGAAATATTCATCGTTTGTGCTATTATACACAGTAATGGAATATGTAATAGAAGAATTCCCGTTCGATGGAGATAATGTAACTTCACTTTGAAATAAGGTTTGATATGTTGTAACAACTTTAGAAGCCGTTAAATCGGCATCTACATTTCCCACATATTGAGCATCCGTAATAAAAATATTGTTCTGTTCAATTGCACCGGCTTCACCATCAATATCAAGAGAAACCGAATTCACTGCAGCGTAACCAATGGCCATACAGATGGTTGCAATCAATATCAAAAAAGAATAAATGGAAAAGGAAAATTTTCGGTTTCTTTTTTTCATATATTTAGTCTCCTTCCAAACAATATTTTGATTTCATTATACCCTTCATGATTATTAATAGTTTGATGCAAATGAACAATTCTATTCTGAAATATCCCCTATTTTAATTCGATATACATACAAAATTTTGGTATTACTTGGAATCAAGAAATATGCTCCTGTTTTATCTTCGTTTTCTTTCATCAATATCGGTTGTTTAATTGTATCACGAATTTCTAACATATCTTCAAATGTATCAATCTTTAAAATTTGATAATCTTTAAAATCAAAATCACTACCCAACTGTTGAATATAAGCACTATAATGATTTAGTATTTTCTTTAGTTCACTTTCATACAAATTTTCTAAAGAACTAGTTCGAATGGAATACCGAATGGTGGAAATTCCAACTGATATCATGGCAATTCCAAATACAATGCCTAGCACTAAGAATACTTGACGATTGGATTTTGTACCGCAAATAATAACGCCGTCTTCGTCTCCTGCAAGATGATTGCTAATATCGATTGCAGTTGTTTTTGTAGTCAAAGGAATACTAAGGGTAATAACAGATTCGCGATTTGGATCTTTTTCTAATTCATCACTATTTTCCCAGTCATAAACACTTCTTGTAAGTCTATCTAGTTTTAATACAACTATAGTATTACATTTCTTATCTTTAATATCTTGTAATAGTTCTTCAAATGCAGGCCTTTTATTACCAGTTTTAGCACTTATACCAGCATCTTTATAGACTTTATATATTTCATAACCTTTATATTCACACATAGCCCTTAATCGTTTTTCTTGTTCTGGTAAACTAAATCCTTCTCGTGCTTGATCCTCGGTACTAACACGAATATAAAGTCCTGCGATTTTCTTTTCTTCATTCATTAATCTTCAACTCCTTTTCCTACAAAAAAGGGAGTCAAAAATACTAGTTCAAACTAATACCTTTGACTCCACTTAATTTCATATTATATTTTTTATTAATTGTGCTTTTGACCATAGTGTAACTCTTTTTTAATAAAAGACGGATACTGCTTGTCATTTATTGGCTTTATATAATATACTTAAAAGTTCATTTTGTCAATTTCCTGATTAGGGTATAGATATTAGTTATGTTTTAAAAAGTTTTCTAATTCCGATAATTTAATCTTATTATTTAAATTTTCAATAAATATTTCATTAGAATAATTAAAGGCTAGAAAGGTTATATTATTAATTATAATTCTATGTGGTTCTAAATAAGTAAGATTAGTTTTATCTATTGTTCTTAAATTACCATTAATAATAACTGGTTTAACTCTACAAAACTCACAAATAAATTCTAATCTCTTTCTTAATGATTCCTCGATTTTAACTTCTTGCTTGATAATATTTACCATTTTAATCAATCCTTTTTTTGAAAGACTTTTTTCTATAACAAGAAAAAAATCAATCCTAATTTAGAATTGATTGTCTATTTATTCTCGATACTTATAAAAAGTTCGAGCGGATTTCCCTATGGTGCCCGAGGTCGGACTTGAACCGACATGGTATTGCTACCAACGGATTTTGAGTCCGCCGCGTCTACCATTCCACCACTCGGGCAACTAAAAGAATTATATCATAAAATATTTATTTTTTAAACTATTGCTCATAATATTTTTTATCTTTTTCTAAATATAATACTAGATCTATATTTATTTCTTTATCTTTTATAAATTCCGTTATTGTACTTACCACCATTTTACCTACTTCTTCATGATTAAAGCCATATATTCCTGTTCCTAAACTAGGTAATAATATATTTTTATAATTGTTTCTATTAATTTCATTTAATAAATTTAAGTATGTTGTTTGTAATACTTTAAGGGGATTATCATATTCATAATATTTTGGTCCTTGAGCAAAAATAATATCCATTCCTAAATTAAATCCTGGAGTAATACGAACTTCACCAACTCGCATCAATGTTTTAAAATTTTCTTTTATATATGCTTCCAATTCTTTTGTTCCTACTTTATCAAATATCGCACCACATACTCCTCCCCCATGCATCATCGCTGGATTCGTGGCATTAACTATCGCATCATGTCCTTTTAATATTTCATCACTAGTTATATCTCCAATTAATATTTTTAATTTTCCCATTATCTCACCAAATAAATTATATCAAACTTTAAATAATTATGGTATACTTATAATAGGTGATTAAATGTTAGATGGAAAAGTTGCTATTATTACTGGTGCAACTAGAGGAATAGGTTTTGCAACTGCCAAATTATTTTTAGAAAATAATGCAAAAGTTGCTATTTTGGGAAGTAAAGAAGAAAGTGTAAATAAGGCTTTAGAAAAATTGGATAGTTTTAAAGATAAAGTTATTGGTTTTTATCCTAACTTAAATGATGAAAATGAAGTTGCTGATGTGTTTAAAAAAGTTGCTGAAAAATTTGGAAAAATAGATATTTTAATTAATAATGCTGGGGTTTCTTCAAGTACTCCTTTAGAAAATTATAGCTACCAAGAATTTGAAAAAATAATTAATCTTAATGTTAATGCTATGTTTTTGTGTTCAAAAATTGCTGTTGCATATATGAAAGATAATGGTGGGGTTATTTTAAATACTTCATCAATGGTTTCAATTTATGGTCAACCTTCTGGCTGTGGATATCCAACAAGTAAATTTGCTGTAAATGGCTTAACTAAATCTTTGGCTAGAGAACTTGGTAAATATAAAATTAGAGTTAATGCTGTAGCACCTGGGGTTATTAATACTGATATGGTTTCTTCTTTGCCTAAAGAAGTTATCGAACCTATTATTGCCCAAATTCCTTTAGGAAGAATCGGAGAACCAGAAGATATTGCAAATGCTTTTTTGTATTTGGCTAGTCCAATGGCAAGCTTTGTAACTGGTGAGATTTTATCAGTTGATGGAGCTGGTAGAGCATAAAAAAAGAACATATGCTCTTTTTTTTATGGTATGCCATAAATTAATTTTATTTCATCAAAAAATATAAAATTGTGTGGTGGATAATATGTTAATAAGAAAAATAATATGTAACACAAAAATATTAGAATTATAGGCAAAATATTTATATTCATTTCATTAAGTTTAAGTATTTTATATCCTATTATCTCTACAAATATGTAAGTTATTAACATTAATGATATAGATATAAACATATTTTCATCAAGCCATTTATATAATGGTATAAATATTATTAAATAAAATAAGACTCCTAATACTGCTTTGGTTATTATTTCTACATAAAAATTATTATGTTTAATATGAAATTTGTTCATTAATATTAAACTTATTAATGATCCAAAAACTATGACTCCAAATATGATTTTCATATGTTCCCAAATAGATTCATTTACTGGGAAAAAAATAGAAGTTAAAAAATTAGGAAACCAATCATACATAAAATGCCATAAAAATGATAAAGCAAAAAATAATATGATATTAATTATTTTTATTTTTTTTAAAGTCAATATTATCACCTAGTAAATAATATGCCTTAATCATGTAAAATTATCCCTATATTTTTTATATAATCTAACACTTGATTTAGTGATAATGTTATATTTTTAAATGTATTTATGTCACCATTAAATTTGTTTATCTTAGATGTGTATAAATATAAATTTGTTACTTCTATATTATTTATTTCTATCTCTTCTATTTGTGAATGGGAAAAATTGCCTTCATAAATAGTTCCTTTATATAAATTAATATACTTTATATTACATATATCAAATAATATACTATATATTTTATTAATATTTAGCGATAAATATATTATATAAGTATCTTTAAATATAACTTTTTCAATTTTTGATTCATTTATATTAGTATTTATTATTTTGCAATTATTAAAATTTACTTCTTTTAATACACAATAATCAAATATACAATTATTAAATTCACATGTATTAAAACTCGTTTCTTTAAAATTACAATTTGTAAATATAATATTTGTAAATTTGCAATTTTTAAATTCTAGATTTTCTATATTATTAAATATTATTTTTCTATCATTGTAACTTTTTTTAACATTTATTTTTTCTAAATTATCCATTAATTTTCCTTATAAATGGAAGTAAACAATTCTTGTTCTTCTTCTTTTGCTTTATTTATATTTGGTAAATCTGGTAAATCTCCAAGGGTAGCTAAACCAAAATAATCTAAAAATTCACTGGTTGTTCTATATAAATTAGGTTTCCCCGGCAAGGAACTTTTACCACTGATTTTTACTAAATCTTTAGCCATTAGTTTTCTTATCATGTTTATACTTGATATTCCTCTTAATTCATCTACTTCCATTCTTGTTATCGGTTGATTATATGCTATTATTGCTAGTGTTTCTAATGCTGCTTGGGATAATGTATTCGAACCCCTTGTGGTAATTAATTTTTGATAATATTCTTTGTGTTCTTGTTTAGTTGTTAATTTAAATGATTCTCCTATAAAACTAATTCTTATTCCCCTATTATCTTTATTATATTCTTCTCTTAGTTTTTTTAATAGTTCTTGAGCTTCACTTTTATCTATTAACATTATTTCACAAATATTATCTAATGTTAATCCTTCATCTCCAACAACAAAAAGTAGTCCTTCTAATATTGCTTCTTTATTCATTTTTACACCTTTTCTATTAATATATCTCCAAATATTTCTTTTTGAGTTAATTTTATTTCTTTATTTTTACACATATCTAAAATTGCTAAAAAGGTAGCTACTACTACTTCTTTAGAAAAAACTTCAAATAAATCAGTAAATTTTGCTTTTTTTCTTGTATTTAAAAATTCTCTTACTCTACTAACTCTTTCTTCTACACTTACTTCTCTTCTAGTTATTCTGGTATTGAGTGGTTTTTGATATTCCATTCTTTTTTGTAATTCCATCATTGCTTCTTTTAATAATTCTGGATTTATTTTATCTTCTATTATATTTTCTTTTTCTATATATTCTGATAAGCTTTCAGGTATTTTAGTATAAAATTCACTTCTTTTTTCTTCTAATTCTTTAAATATCCCTGTTATGTTTTGATATCTTTCATATTCTAATAATTTATTCTTTAAGTCTTCTTCACTATTGATAGAAAAATCATTGTCTTCTTTTTCATCATCATCTAAATTTAATAGTAAACGACTTTTTAAATGTATTAATTCGGATGCCATAACTAAGTATTCACTTGCTTCATCTAAATCATCTTTAGGTAATGTTCCTATAAATTCTAAATATTTGTCAATTATATATTTGGTATCTATTGTATAGATGTCCATCTTGGCTGTTCTTACTAAATGTAATAGTAAATCAAGTGGACCTTCAAAATCATTTATACAAAGATTCATATTTCCCCCTTACTCGCAAGTAAATCCTTGAGCTTCTAATTCAAATTTAATTATTTTGGCATCAGTATTAAGTGGATAATAAATCTCATTATTAAATGTATTTTCTATAATGGTTCTTAAATTAATATTAGTAATAAAATATAAATTAGTTTCATCTGTTGATACATTAGATGTTATTCCACTTATATTATTGTAGGTTGATGCTAATACTTGATATGTACTTTGATATACATTAATATTGGCATCTGTTAATGGTATTGTATAATTATCTAATATTGTATTAACTTGATTATCGTTAAATGAATATGTTACTGTTTCATATCCTTTTAAACATCTCATTACACCATTTCCCGAATCATCTGTTGATACTACATATGCCGGAATTTCTTCTTGAGTTATTTCTAAAAATGCTACTTCACTTATTTCCATGGTTGTTACATCATAAGATAAATTTATTTTATTATTTGCACTTATAATATTATCACTTACTTTTATTCTAAATAATAATGTATCATTTCCTTCAGTATCTGTATTGTATAAATTTAAGTAATAGTTTTTTTGAGATAAATCTATATTTTCAGTACTATTATTTTTTATATTAAATGATATTTTATTGTTTGCTACAATAAAGTTACTTAATGTTAAATCATCAACTGTAAAACTAAGTTCATTTGTTAATTGATATTTTTGTAATTCTTCGGCTTCTTCTTCATCATCTTCTTGATTATCATTATTATTAGATGTTATTTCTTCCGGTATTTCTATTCCTAAATTAAATCTTTCATTAACATAAGCAGTTATTTCCGGTAAATATATGGCTGCTACTATAAAGGCTGCAAATATTATTATTAGCCATATCATACTACCTCTTTTAACTTTTTTTGTAGCTAATACTGTTGGTGTTAATTCTTCATCTACTATAACCACTTTCTTTGCCATATTGCACCTTCCCGTTTCATTCTCACATTTATTATACTATATTTCTTCTTTTATTTAAAGTAAAAAATTCTAGTTTTCACTAGAATTCATTGAATTAATTACTTCTAAATAACTGTTTTTTAACGTCTCTTTTTCTAATTCAGTAAGTTTACTATAATAATTGTCAAGAGTTTCATTTACTATTTCATGAAATCCTTGGACATTTCCTTTGCTTATAGCAATGAATGTCGGAGAATATAATCCTATATTTCCAGTATCATATCGCATATTCTTTTCAAAATCATTAACATAATATTCATTTAATACATCTTTTAATATCGCTTTAATTTCTTGATAACTTTCAGTTCCTTCTTCGGTTAATTCTGTTGGCCAGGATATGCTATATTTGTCTCTAATGTCTTCTATGTCAACATAGTATACTTTTTCTATTTGTTTTTCTTTTAATGCTTCAATTAGTACTTCTATTGATTTCCTAGTTATAGGATCTGTTGCATAACCAAATAATATATACGCGTCTTCATTTTGCATTATTTTTACTATTTCTTGAGCACTTTTGTATATAAATGGATTATCTATGTCAATATCTACACTTATTAATTTTTCACCATTATCATATGTTGCTTCATTATATTTTTCAAATTCTTCTTTAAATTTTTCACTGTCACTTAGTACTACTTTTTCTTTGTTATAAATTAAAAATGCACATAAACCTATAACTAATATAGTGCAAATACCTATAATTATATAAAGTATTTTATTACTTTTCATTTCTACCACCCAATTAAAATACTAACATACTTGTTTTTTTATTACAAGTCATTTTTTTCATTGTTAAATTCTTTATCAATTAAAAATTCATGGATTATTTCTTCTTCGTTTTCAACACTTACTTCTTCTATTCTATCTACTCGTAATTTTTCACTTATAAGTATCGCTTCTACTTTTTTTACAGCCATCTCTAAATCATCATTAACTACTACATAGTTATATTGGTTAATTTCATTTATCTCGTTATAGGCTACTTTAAATCTTGCTATTATTTGCTCATTATTTTCCATTCCACGCATTTTTATTCTCTTTTTTACTTCACTCATTGATGGTGCCATAATAAATATTAGTACTGTCTCAGGATATATTTTTTTTATTTGTTTTGCTCCTTGAACATCTATTTCTAATATTACATCTTTTCCACTATTTAATAAGTCAATTACTTCTTTTTTTGGTGTTCCATAATATGCTTCATATTGTACTTTTGCATATTCTAAAAAATCTCCAGCTTTTATTTTTCTTTCAAATTCTTCTTTTGTCACAAAATAATAATCCACTTTATCTATTTCATTTTCTCTTTTAGGCCTTGATGTATAGGAAATGGATAAAGCTAAATTTTTGTTTCTTTCTAATAATCTTTCAATTACAGTGCCTTTACCAGCACATGTTGTACCTGATATAATTATTAAATCTCCTCTACTCTTGGTTTTTATCATACTATTTCCCTCTTTTCTTTTTATTTATTATAACATTTTCTATAAAAAAAAGAAGCATTATTCTTCTTCTGTTTTTCTATTTCTAGATACTCCTCTTTGGATTTGTTCATATACTTGATTAAATATCCATTGATAATAAGGTGATGCTTCCCTTTTTAATTCATCACTATATAATACTACACTACATATTAGGCTTTGTGATTCTTTATCTACATACCATTTTATCGGAGATATTATTACCCAATAAAAACCATTTCCTTTTGGTTTTAATCCATTAGATAAATAAAAATAACTTGCTGATGTTATATCATTTCCTAGTTTTACTCTCATATAACTTACCCCAGCGATTTGTATAGTAGTTTCATGACTTTTTTCATAATAATTTTCTAATGTTTCTGTAAGTAAAAAACTTTCTACTAAGTATTGAGGAAAATAAGCAATACAAATAGTATTATCAATATCCATTTCTCTATCTTTCATAAATTCATTAAATGCTTTTTCAGAATTAAATTTTATTTTTAAACGGATATTTTGATTATTTACTATTCCATCACTTGTTGCATAACTTGAACTTTTGTTTATTCCTCTACCATCAAAACTATATGTAAATGTTGGACATGCTCCCGTTAATATGGCAAAGTCCGTTACTCCACAATCTGCACCATTTGTTAAAATTGTATCTAATTTTTCTTCACCTATTAAGTCTTTTTCACTTAATAATGTTAATTCAAAATCTTTTGGTTCCATAATTATCCCCCTTAATTGCTGATTTATCTTAACATAAATATTTTGAAGTGTCAAATAAAAAAGAAGTATTAATCTTCTTCATTTAAGTAATTAATTACATTAAGTGCTGCTATAGTGCCATCATTTGTTGCTGTTGTAAGTTGTCTTACTTTTTTGCTTCTTACATCTCCTGCTGCAAAAATGCCTGCAATATTTGTTTGGCAATCTTCTTTTGCTTCTATGTAATTATATTTGTCTAAATTAAGTAAATTGTTAACTTTTTTTGTTTCTGGTACTTGTCCTATTGCTAAAAATATTCCATCAACTGCTAGTTCTTTTGTATTATCTTTATTCTTTATAACAATTCCTTTTATTGATGTGTCTCCTAAATATTTTGTTACTTCACTGTTATATATTATTTCAATATTTTCTTTAGTTAGTAATTCATCAATGTTTACTTTTTCTCCTCTTATAGTTTCTTCTCTAACTATTAAATAAACTTTTTTAGCTAATGTGCTTAAATATATTGCATTTATAATTGCAGTATTTCCTCCACCAACTACTGCCACAACTTTATCTTTATAAAATGCTCCATCACAAACTGTGCAAAATGATATGCCATTTCCTAAAAATTTATCTTCATCAGCTATTTTTAATGTATTAAAATATGTCCCTGTTGCTATAATTATGCTTTTGGTTTGATAAGTTCCTTCATCTGTTATGACTTCTTTAATTTTATCATTGTTTATCTTTTGAAACTCTTCAATATCTATTTCTCCCCCAAGATTAGTTACTTGTTCAAATAATTTATTTGCTAGTTCTGAACCACTTATGGATTTAAAACCAGGATAATTATCTACTCTTGCTGATGATGTTATTTTGCCCCCGATAGTTTCTTTTTCAATTATTTTTATTTTTTTGTTTTCCCTAAGTAAATATATTGCAGCAGTAAGCCCCGCAGGGCCTGCTCCAATAATTATACAGTCATACATTCTTTACTTCCTAAATATTTTTTTATGTTTGAAACATTACTATATTTACTTACTTCTCCATTTTTTATTACTACTAGTGTTGGGGCTTGTTTGATATCTAATTTTTTACTCATTTCAGCATTTTCTTCAGCATCTATTTCTGTATATTTTACTTTATCTTTATTTAATAATGTCTTAACTACTTTACAATTTGGACAATTCTTGCGAGAGAATAAATACATTCCATCTTCTAATTCTTTTTCGCATTCACAATTATCACATTTGCAATCATCACATTTGCATTCATGATTTAAATGAGAATGATTTAAATCATATACTTTTCTGTTTTTATACTCTTCAGCTTTACCATCATTCCAGTTTTTAACAGGTCTATAATAACCAGTAATTCTACTATAAACTTCTGTTTCTTTACCACATATTGGACATTTAAATTCTTCACCGTTAATATAACCATGGGTTGCACATACTGAATATGTTGGTGACATCGTGTAATATGGTAATTTGTAATTTTCAGCTATTTTACGAACTAAATTTGCAGCAGCTTTCCAGTCGGTTAATCTTTCTCCTAAAAAGGCATGGAATACTGTTCCTGATGTGTATAATGTTTGTAGTTCATCTTGAATATCTAAAGCTTTAAAAATATCATCGGTAAAATCTACTGGTAAATGAGAACTATTTGTATAATATGGGGTATGATCTGGTTCACTTGCAGTTATTATATCTGGATATTGTTCTTTATCATGCTTTGCAAAACGATATGTTGTAGATTCTGCTGGTGTTGCTTCTAAATTATATAAATCACCATATTCTTCTTGATAGTCACTTAATTTTTCACGCATGAAGTTTAATACTTCTTTGGCAAATTTTTGAGTTTTTTCGTTAGTTAAATCTGCTCTTAACCATTTAGCATTTAATCCAACTTCATTCATACCAATTAAACCAATTGTTGAAAAATGGTTATTAAATGTTCCTAAATATCTTTTTGTATATGGATATAATCCTTCATTTAATAATTTAGTAATTACATTTCTTTTAATTTTCAATGAACGAGCTGCAATGTTCATTAATTTTTCTAATCTGTCATAAAAATCTTTTTCATCACTAGCTAAATATGCTATTCTTGGTAAATTTATAGTTACTACACCAATTGATCCAGTTGATTCACCACTACCAAAGAAACCACCAGATTTTTTACGAAGTTCTCTTAAATCTAGTCTTAAACGACAACACATTGAACGTACATCACTTGGTTCCATATCACTATTTATGTAGTTTGAGAAATACGGTGTGCCATATTTGGCTGTCATTTCAAATAATAATTTATTGTTTTCTGTTTCACTCCAATCAAAATTGCTAGTTATAGAATATGTTGGAATTGGATATTGGAATCCTCTACCATTAGCATCGCCTTCAATCATTATTTCAATAAATGCTTTGTTAATCATATCCATTTCTTTTTGACAATCTTTATACTTGAAGTCCATTTCTTTTCCACCAATTATAGCATTTAATTCCGCTAAGTCATTTGGTACTGTCCAATCAAGTGTTATGTTTGTAAATGGTGCTTGAGTTCCCCATCTACTTGGTGTATTAACACCATATATAAATGATTGTATGCATTGTTTTACTTCATGATAATCTAAGTTATCTACTTTTACAAATGGTGCTAAATAAGTATCAAATGATGAAAATGCTTGTGCTCCAGCCCATTCGTTTTGCATTATGCCTAAAAAGTTTACCATTTGATTACATAGTGTTGATAAGTGTTTTGCTGGTGATGAGGTAATTTTACCTGGTACTCCCCCTAATCCTTCTTGAATAAGTTGTTTTAAACTCCAACCTGCACAATATCCTGTAAGCATTGATAAGTCATGGAGATGTATTGCAGCACTGCGATGAGCATTAGCTATTTCTTCATCATATACTTCACTTAACCAATAATTTGCTGTTATTGCTCCACTATTGCTTAATATTAAACCTCCTACAGAATATGTAACCGTTGAGTTTTCTTTTACACGCCAGTCTGTTACATTAATATAACTATTAACTATATCTTTATAATCTAATACAGTTGATTTAATATTACGCATTTTTTCATGTAACTTACGATATAAAATATATGATTTTGCTACATCTGCATAATCTGCTTTTATCAATACTCTTTCGACACTATCTTGTATTTCTTCAACAGCTATTATATTATCTTTTAATTTAGGTTCAAAATCAGCCGTTACTTTTAAAGCTAAAAAGTCTATAACATTATCATCATACTTTCTATCTACTGACTCAAATGCCTTTTTAATAGCTTCATCAATTTTGTTAATATCAAAATTAACTACTTTTCCTTCTCTTTTTCTTACTTTATACATATTTATCCTCCTCCTTATTTCTACGATAAAGCTCGAATTTCCACATTTGGGAAACTTTCTTTTAAATATTTATTTATTAATAATAGTTCATCATGACTAAAGCCATGTAAACTATGATCAATCACATCTGGACTATCTTCAAAATTTTGTAAATAGTATTTACTTTCTTTGCCTACTATTGTACAAATCTCTTTGATGTCTTCTAAACTATGTAACTCCTTTGATACAGTTGTTCTAAATTCATAATCTATTTTGCTTTTTTTAAGTATGTCTATACTTTTTTTAATATTTTCTAAATTAGTCTTTTTCCCTATTGTTTTTTCGTATTTATCAAATGTATTTTTTATATCCATTGCTACATAATCTACTAAATTTTCTTTAATTATTTCCATTAATAATTCGGGATTGCTTCCATTTGTATCTATTTTTATCAATAATCCTAATTCTTTTATTGCCCTTAATAAGTTTTTAATATCTTTTTGAATTAAGGGTTCTCCACCAGTTATAACAACTCCATCAAGAATCTTTTTACGAAGATTTAAGTATGCAAATAATTCTTCTTTGCTAATTTCTCCATCTTTGTTTATATCTATTAAACTAGAATTTTGACAAAATGGACATAAAAAATTGCAACCTTGAGTAAATATTGTGCAAGCTACTTTCCCCGGAAAATCTAATAATGTTACTTTTTGTATTCCTGCTATTTTCATTTAATCATCACTCTCATTATTTTTATCTTGTTTTTATTTGCCAAATATATCTCTTCTAAAATTTTGCTTTTATTAACTATTATAAATAAATTAAAGCAACATATATTTTGAAATTTTATAGCATATTTATACTTTAAATTATCTTCTAATTTATTTAAGTAATCACTAATTGTACCATAATTCTCTTTTTTTAATATTTCAATATTTCCATACATGGTTTTATCTAAACCTAGTAATTTTTTGTTAATTAAATTATTGCTTTCTTCACTCAGAACAAAATTTAATTTTAATTCATTAGAATATCCTAATATTTTTTCTTGCATAAATTTTACTATTTCTAAACTTAAATCCATAATTTTAGTTTCATTATTATTTTGAAGTAATGCCTCACTTGCTTCAATTAAACCACTAAAACTGATATTTAAAATGCCATTTCTTAATACTTTTCTAACTCTTTTATTATCTTCTAATTTTTTAGAATCATATATCATATTATTCTCAAATATATATTTATAGTTTTCTTTATATAAACTCGCTTGTAAATCATATCTTTGTAATAATGCATTTTTACTTAATTCTAAAGTCTCTTCTAATTCTTTGTAAAATTCATCTATTCTATTAATACTATACTTTAATCCTAATCTTGCTAAATTAATTGTAACTGTTGATAATTTAATCTTCCCACGAGCAGTATTTTCACCATTAATATTGTTGTTTATGATTAATTCATCACTTAAACAATCAAATTCGTCTTTATATTCATTGTTTTTTAAATAAATTATTATAATATCGTTTTTACTACTTATTAACTTTTCTAAATTTTTAAAATCGGAATTTATTTTGATTATCGTAGTAATATTTTTATATACTTTATTACTTAATATTTCCGTATAGGTTTCTTTAATTAGATTTGATTCATAATGATTATCAGCACTAAAACTAATATTTATTTTACTATTAGATATTTTATAAGTTTTATTATTTAACCTATTTATTAATTCTTCTAAATTCTTTTTTAATTTATCTTTAATATTTATAAAAACATTGTTGTAAACTTCTATAAATACTTCTTTACTAAATTTATTAAGTAATATATCATTGTAATCTTCAATATTTATTGCTAATGTTTTTTCTGCTAATATTTTTCCTTGTAACTTGGCATTATCAATAAAATTTTCTAATCCAACTATTTTAAAAAACATTTTTAAATTGTTGAATAATTTATCTTTATATTCTGTTAAAATTACTTTCTCATATAAATTATCAATATTCATTATCGTTTGTTCCATATATTGTTCTTCTTTAAAATGATCTATAATATTTAATATCTTTAATGTATATTCAGTTATATCATTGCTAGTAATACTAGATAAATCTATTATTGATGATGCCGTTGTTTTTAAGGCATAAGATTTAATGTCCTCAATATATATTCTTCCTTCTTCATGAGCTCTATTATATTTTGATTCAATTAAATAGGCTCGAGCAAATTCTTGAGATATTGTTTTACCAAAATTAAGTAGTAAATCTATTGGAGTGTTTTCTTGATAATTTTTTGCATTTAAACCAATTTTTTCCACTGCTTTAACAAATTTGTGTTGTTCTTTTATTGAAAACGCTTCCCGTGATGCTGCCCTTTGTAAACGATATTCATTAAATCTTTTGTATACTTCATGATAACCACATTTTTTTAAATTGTCTTCGATTATATCTTGAATATCTTCTACATTTATGGTTTTTCTGTTTTCATATACTGTTGTTATATAGTTTAATACTTGATTGTATACTTTATTAACTTTCTTTTCATTGTTAGTATCTTCTTCAAAACTATCAAAAGCTTGTTTTATCGCTATAGCTATCTTAACGCTATTAAATGATACTCGCTGACCACTTCGTTTAACAACTACTAAATTTTCTAATACCTCTTTTTCTTTCATTTTCTCTACCCTCAAACCTATTATAGCAAACATATTAAATAATGCAATGTTTTTTTTTACTATTTTTTTATATTTTTTTTGTTCGTTTTAATTTTATGCCTTTTTTTCTTAAAAAAAAACATTTTTATGACAAATAAAAAAATTTGTCAATACATGTCAATTAACAATACTTTTACAAACAATAAAAAAGTTCTTGACTCCTAATCTTAGT